>NZ_JBEXJT010000020.1:0-129393 GCF_040609255.1 Kitasatospora sp. NPDC004723
CTCGGTGAGCACCCCGCCGGCCAGCGAGCCGATGATCATGCCGCTGGCGCCGGCCGCCGCCCAGACCGACAGGGCCCGGTTGCCACCGGACCGTCATCATCGGCCGGGCATGCGCCAGTTGCTCGTCCCTGCGGCCCCGAAGGCCCAGGCGGCCGTACGACGACGGCGGCGGTGCCCCTGCTCCAGGGGGCACCGCCGCCGTGGCGTTCCGGGCGCGCGGACTACCCCGCCGCCCCCCGGGCGGTCTCGGTGCGGATGAAGTCCGCCAGCCGGGCGACGCCGGCCGCGACCCGGGCGGGCGTCAGCGAGCTGATCGAGAGCCGGAGCCGGTGCTCCCCGCCGCCGGCCGGGTAGAACGGCGTCATCGGCGTCCAGAGCACGCCGAACTCGCGCGCGCAGCGCTCCATCGCCGCGTCGTCGGCCGCGAAGGCCACCGTGAGCACCGCGAAGAAGCCGCCCTCCGGCACGTTCCAGGACAGCCCCAGGCGCTCCCGCTCGGCGGCCGGGAAGCACCGGTCCAGCTCGGCCAGCAGGACGTCCATGACGGCCGCGTAGTGGGCGGTGGCGGGCGCGTTGGCGGCCCGCAGCCGGCAGTCGTGGGTGAGCAGCATGCCGCCGATCACGGCCTGGCTGAGCGCCGGCGTGTTGACCGTCGTCATGCTCTTCAGCCGGGCCAGCTCGTCGGCCAGCAGGGTGCGCCGCCCGCCGGGGCCGAGCACCTCCTGGTCGGCGACGACGTAGCCGAGCCGGGCGCCGGGGAAACAGGTCTTGGCGAAGGAGCCCAGGTAGACGACCCGGCGGTGGCGGTCCAGCGCCTTGAGGGTGGGCCGCTCGCCGGGCCGCTCCCCCGCGTCCCGGGCGAAGAAGCCGTACGGGTTGTCCTCGATGACCAGCAGGTCCTCCTCGGCCGCCGCCGCCAGCAGCCGGGCGCGGGCCGGGACGGGCATCGAGGTGCCGGAGGGGTTGGCGAAGTCCGGCACCACGTACAGGGCGCGCGGGCGCCGGCCGGCGGCGCGGACCTCCCGGGCGGCGGCGCGCACGGCCGCCGGGTCCGGGCCGCCGTCCGGCCCCTCGGGGACCGGCACGGTGGTCAGGTCGAGCAGCCGGGCGGCGCCGGTGACGCCGACGTAGCAGGGCGAGCTGACCAGCAGGACGTCCTGCGGACCGGCGCAGAGCGCGCGCAGCGCCAGCAGCATGCCCTCCTGGGCGCCGACGGTCAGCACCAGCGCCTCGGGGGCCACGGTGAGGTTCTCGTCGTGGGCCAGGGTGCGGGCGACCAGGTCGTTGATGATGCCCTTGGTCGGCCCGTACTGGAACAGGGTGGTGCGGATCGCGTCGCGGTCCAGGCCGCTCGCGGCCAGGTGGTCGAGGTAGGCGTCCAGGTAGACGGGGACGTCCTCGGGCTCGAAGAAGCCCTCGTAGGGGCGGCCGGGGGCGAAGGAGACCGCCTGCGGGTAGCGGGTGGTGACCTCGTTGAGGAAGGTCATCGCGTCCAGCAGCGGGTCCGCGAGGGAGCCGTGCAGCTCGCCGAGCGGGAGCGTGACGGCCTCGGCGGGCCGGTCCTCCGCGGGCGCGGCCGGCGCGGAGGGGACGGTGGAGACGGAGGGGACGGAGGGGGCGCTCACGCGAGGGCCTCGCGCAGCCGCGCGGCCGCGTACGCCTGGGCCTCGGCGGCGCCGTCCAGGGTGCCGGTCATGGCGAAGAACCCGTGCGGCATGCCGGCCCAGCGCCGCAGCGCCACCGGCACGCCCGCCGCGCGCAGCGCCTCGGCGTACTGCTCGCCCTCGTCGCGCAGCGGGTCGTACTCGGCGGTGATGACGGTGGCGGGCGGCAGGCCGGCCAGGCTCGCGGCGCGCAGCGGCGAGGCGTGCGGGTGGGCGCCGTCCGCCGGGTCGGCCAGGTAGTGGCCCCAGTACCAGGCGACCGAGCGGCGGTTGAACAGCGCCGGGTCGTCGTGCTCGCGGAGCGAGGGGGTGTCGGCGCGGGCGTCGGTGTTGGGGTAGACGAGCAGTTGGTGGCGCAGCGCCGGACCGCCCTCGTCGCGGGCGAGCAGGGCGAGCACGGCGGCGAGGTTGCCGCCCGCGCTGTCGCCGGCGACGGCGAGGCGCCCGGCGTCCACGCCGAGCCCGTCCGCGTGGGCGGCGAGCCAGCGGGCGGCGGCGGCGCAGTCCCGGACGGCGGCGGGGAAGGGGTGCTCGGGGGCGAGGCGGTAGCCGACGGAGGCGGTGGCGCAGCCGACGGCGTTGGTCAGCGCGCGGCAGATCGCGTCGCTGGTATCGGGCGAGCCGAGGGTCCAGCCGCCGCCGAACAGGTAGAGCAGTACCGGCGACGGGCGGCCGTCGGCGGGCGGTTCGGGCCGGTAGAGGCGCAGCGCGAGTTCGCCGCCGGGGCCGGGGAGGCGGTGCTCCTCGACGGCGGCCACCGGCTCGGGGGTGCCCGCGGCGGCGCGGATGTCGGCGAGGTCGGCGGCGCGGGCCTCGGCGACGGTGAGGCTGTAGAGCGGGGCCGTTCCGGCGCTCGCGCGGCGGTCGCGCAGCGCCTGGGCCTGGGGGTGCAGGGGCATCGGGGTTCCCTCGGGACGGGGCTGGGTCAGCGGTCGGCCTCGACGTAGACGGTCTCGTCGGTGCGGAAGGGGGTGTCCAGGTCGGCGACGTCGGTGCGGGCCCCCTCGCGGTAGGCGCAGTGGCGGATCCGCCCGGGCTCGAAGCCGGCCAGGGTGAGGACGTGCCGCAGCTCGTCGAGGTCGTAGATCCACTGGTGACCGTAGTGGCGGAAGATCTGGTTGACCAGGAAGGCGGGGCGCTGCGGCATCGGCGGGCCGAAGCCCATGGTGGTCAGCCGCCGGCGGTGCTTGGTGAGGAAGCCGTCCCCGGTGGCGTAGCCGACCAGGTAGCGGGCCAGGTCGGGGGTGGTGATCCGCAGCACGCCGCCGGGCCGCAGCACCCGGCGGGCCTCGCGCAGCCAGCCGACCGCGACCGGCATGGTGACGTGCTCGATGAGGTGCTCGGCGTAGACCCAGTCGACGCTTTCGTCGGCGAAGGGCAGCGGCTCGGCGATGTCGAGCTGGGTGAACCAGCGGTCGCCGTCGACCCGGTAGAGGGTGCCGGGCTCGGTGGTCGTGTCGGGGCCGCGCAGGGCGGTGAGGTCGGTGCCGAGGCCGGCCGGGTGGGCGGTGCGGAAGGCGGCGAACTCCAGGCCGGTGACGCCGAGGTCGGTGAAGTCCGCGTGGTCGTACGGGAGTCCGCCGGCGGCGGCTTCCAGCGTCCGACAGGTGGCGACGTCGGCGCTGAAGCGGTCGAGCTGCTCGGCGAGGCCGTCCGGGTCGTCCCAGTCCCAGCCGGGGAAGGCGTCCTGTCTGCTCATGGTGTCGGTGTTCCGATCGTTGCGTCGGGGTGCGTGGGCGGGAGGGTCAGCGCGGCCAGGGCGCGAGGGCGGTGCGGTCCAGGTCGGCGACCGCGGGTCGGCCCAACAGGGCCATGGTGTGCTCCAGTTCGTCGCGCAACAGGTCGAGGACGCGGGTCAGGCCGGCCTCGCCGCCGGTGGCCAGTCCCCAGAACGCCGGGCGGCCGACCAGGACGGCGCGGGCGCCGAGGGCGAGGGCGACGGCGATGTCCGCGCCGCCGCGCACCCCGCCGTCGAGCAGCGCCGGGAGGTGCGGCGGCAGCGCGTCGACGACCTCGGGAAGGGCGGCCAGGGCGGGCAGCGCGCCGTCGAGTTGGCGACCGCCGTGGTTGGAGACGACGACCGCGTCGACACCGTGCTCGGCCGCGAGCCGGGCGTCCTCGGCGGTCAGCACGCCCTTGAGGACCAGCGGCAGCCGGGTGCGTTCGCGCAGCCAGGCGAGGTCGGACCAGGTCAGGGTGGGGTCGAACTGTTCGCGGGCGTGCTCGGCGATGCCCGAACTGCCGTGGCCGGCGCGGTGGCTGGCGGCCATCAGGGCGGGGTCGAGGTTGACCGCGCGGATCTCCGGCGGGACGGCGAAGCCGTTGCGCAGGTCGCGCAGCCGGCGGCCGATCCGGGGGGCGTCGACGGTGAGCAGCAGGGCCGCGAAGCCGGCCGCCTCGGCCCGTTCCACCAGCGCGGCGAGGGCGTCGCGGCGGCGCAGCCAGTAGAGCTGGAGCCAGAGCGGGCCGGTCGCGGCGGCGGCGATCTCCTCCAGGGTGCGGCTGGCGAAGATTCCGGCGACCAGGAGGGCGCCGGCCTTTCCGGCTGCCCGCGCGGTCGCCGTTTCGCCGTCCGGATGGACCAGTCGGTGGTAGGCCATCGGGGCAATTCCGACCGGCAGTTGCAGGGTGCTGCCGAGCAACTCGACGGCCGGCGCGCAGATGGAGACGTCGACCAGCGCGCGGGGGCGGAACGCATAGCGTCCGAACATTTCCCGGTTGGCCGCCACGGTGCGTTCCGAACCGCTGCCGCCTTCGACGAAGTCCCATACTTCTGGGGGCAGTTGGTCGCGCGCAGCGCGTTCGATCCCGGCCAGTGTGAGTGGTGCCACGGGCATCCTCGTTCCCGGACCGGCCGCGTTCGGACCGGTCCACGGATCGGCAGCGTAGGAGGTCTGCACCACATTGGTATAGACCTTGATTTGACCAATCGTCTGTGCAATGGTCTGGCAACGGAATTGGACGTATTGCTTGTGATGTCATGTGAACATCGTCCGGTGTCCATGACAAATCTCCTCACTGTGTGGAGTGGCGTTGACCGGCTTTTCCCCTTCTTCACCGCCGCCCGCCTCACCCCCGCACGCCGATGCTCCCGCCGACTGGGTCGACCGGGTGCTGCTGGCCGGCCCCGGGGGTGAGGAGTGCCTCCGTTTCGGCACGCCCGTCGACCGCGACGCCCTGCGCGCGCTGGTCGCCGAGCAGACCGAACGGCTGGCCGCGGCCGGCCTCGGCCCGGGCGGCACCGTCGCCCTGCGGCTGCCGCCCTCCCTGGGCTTCGTCGCCGTGCTCCTGGCGGGCTGGCGACTGCGGGCCCAGGTCGCTCTCCTGGACCACCGCCTGACCGACCACGAGGTCGAGCTGGCGGTGGGCCGACTGGCCCCGCAGGTGCTGGTCGGCTCGGCCTCGCGGCCCGCGGCCGCGGCGCTGCGCGGCTACTCGCCGGCCGACCCGGTCGCCGTCCGGCTGCCCGCCGGACGGCCCGCCGGGACCGGCCACGCGCTGGTCCAGCTGAGCTCCGGCTCGACCGGCCCGGCCAAGGTGATCGCCCGGACCGCGAGCGACCTGATCCGCGAACTCGACTGCTACCGACGGCTGTCGGCATTCCCCGGCGAGGGCGAGCGGGTCGTCCTGCTGTCCTCGGTGGTGCATGTGCTCGGCCTGGTCGGCGGGCTGCTCAACAGCCTGTCCGCGCGCGCCCCGCTCACCGTCCCGGACCGGATGACGGCCGCGGGCATCCTCGCGGCGGTCGCCGCCGACGGCCGCCCGACCACCGTGATCGGCGTGCCGTTCCACGCGGAACTGCTCGCCGGTGCGGCCGAACCACCCGAACTGCCGCAGCTGCGGCGGATGGTGGTGGCCGGCGAACTCGTCCGCCCGGGCCTGCCCGCGGCGTTCACCGCGCGCTACGGCGTCCCGCTCGGCACCATGTACGGGATGACCGAGACCGGGGTGATCGCCACCGACCTGGACGGCACCCTGCACCCGGCCAAGCAGCCCGTGCACGGCATGGAGCTGCGGCTGGTGGGCGGCGAGCTCCAACTCGGCACCCCCGCCTCGCCCTACCCCGGGCTCGACGACCCGACCCGCTGGGCGGACGGCTGGCTGCACACCCGCGACGCCGCCGTCCTCGACCCGGACACCGGCCGGGTCACCGTCCTCGGCCGTCGGGACTCGCAGGTCTCGATCGGCGGCCTCAAGGTCGACCTCACCGAGGTCGAGCAGACCCTCGCCGCGCTGCCCCAGGTCAGGGAGGCCGTGGTGGTCTTCGACGACGGCGCCATCGAGGCCTACCTCTCGGCCGAGGACGGCGCCGACCGGGCACTCGTCCAGGACGGCCTCGCCCGGCAGCTCGCCGCCTACAAGCGGCCACGCCGGCTGGCCTTCCTGCCGCAGCTGCCCCGCACCGCCACCGGGAAGCTGCTGCGCGACCCGGTGGCCCTGCGCGCCGCCGCCGGCTGAGCCACCGGCACCGGCACCGGTGCCGTTCGCGACCCGCCGCGCCGTGATCCGGCGTGCCCGGGCGCGTCCGTGACGGGCCCGGGCGGCTCCCCAACGGGCGGCATCCGACTGCCCGTTGGCGCCACCGCCGACGACCCGAAGGACCACGTACCTTCCCCGACGACCCCGAGCGCCGTGCGCGCCCGGGCACAAGGAGCCCACCATGCAGGACCGCATCCGCGCGTTCGTCCTCGCCGCACTGACCGAGATGCAGTACGACGTCTCCGAGGTCACCGGCGACACCGACCTCGGCCCGGCCGGCCTGGACCTGGAGTCGCTCGCCCTCGCCGACCTCTCGGTCCAGGTCGAGGACGAGTACGGGGTCAAGTTCGACCTCGACGAGATGGAGAGCACCGCGCTGATGACGCTCGACGAGTTCACCGCCGACGTCGCCGCGCGGATCGCCGCCACCACCGCCACCGCCGCCTCGGGCAGCCCGGCGTGACCGACCTCGCCCGCCCCGACCGGGCCGAGGTCCTCGCCATGCTCGCGGCCTTCGGGCAGCGCTCCGCCGAGGATGTCCCCGAGGAACTCGGCTCGCTCGAACTCACCTGGCTGATAGCTGAGTTCGAGCAGCGCTACGGCATCGAGCCGGACCTCGACGACGATGCCTTCGAGGCCGTCCGGACGGTCGACGACGCCGTGGCGGTGTTCCGCGCCACCGTGGACGCCGCAGTCAACGCCGCGGGCTCCCCCGTGGACACCACCCCGGGGGCCGCGCGGCCATGAACCGCCACGCCCCGCCCGCCGTCCGGCCCGTGGTGACCGGTGTCGGCGTGCTCAGCGCGGCCGGCGACGGACCGGCCGCGCTCACCGAGGCCGTCGTCCACGGCAAGGCCGCGTTCGGCACGGTCACCCGGTTCGACGTCTCGGCACGCCGCACCGTGCGCGCCGCGCTGCTGCCCGAGCCGCGCCCGCTCGCGGACGCCGTGCTCGCCGCCGTCGGCCAGGCCTGCCGCCGCGCCGGCCTGGACCCGGCCGCGCCCGAGGGCGGTCCGCCCGTGCTGTTCGCCCTGCACAGCGACCTGCGCACCCGGGCCGCCGTCGGCGCGGTCGCGGGCGGGGCCGCCGCCGCCTGGGGCTCCCCCGGGGTCACCCGCGCCTACACCGGCGCCTGCGTCGCGGCCGCGACCGCCGTCGCCGACGCCGCCGCGCTGGTCGCCACCGGCCGCCACCCCCGGGTCCTGGTCGCCGCCGGACACCTGGTCGAGCCCGGCGTCTTCGCCGCCTTCGACGCCGGCCGGGCGCTGGCCCGCGACGGCGAGCTGCGTCCGTTCAGCGCCGGCCGCAGCGGCACCCTGCTCGGCGACGCGGCCGCCGCCGTACTGGTGGAGGCCGAACCGGAGGCCGAGCGGCGCGGCGCGCCCGTGCTGGCCCGGCTGGCCGGCTGGGGCCGGGCCGGCGACGCCCACCACGTCTGCCGCCCCGAACCCGAGGGCGACGGCGTGGCACGGGCGGTCGAGGCCGCGCTGGGGCGGGCCGGGATCGCGCCGGCCGAGGTCGGCTACGTCAACGCCAACGGCACCGGCTCACCGCTGTCCGACCTCGCGGAGGCCAAGGCCCTGCACCGGGTCTTCGGCGCGCACACCGCGCGGCTGCCCGTCAGCTCCAGCAAGGCCGTCCACGGCCACGCACTCGAAGCCTCGGCACTGCTCGAACTCGTCGTCACCATCGGCGCGTTGACCGCCGGCGCGCTGCCGGTCAACGCCGGCTGGCTGGGCCCGGACCCGGACATCGGCCTGGACCTCGTGCTGGACGGCCCGCGCGCCGCCCGGCCGCGCTACGCGCTCACCCTCAACTCCGCCTTCGGCGGCGCCAACACCGCACTCCTGGTGGCCGCCCGATGACCACGCTGCGCATCCTCGCCGAGGCCGCCTGGCCCGACCCCGACGCCCGCGAGCCCGAGCCGCTCCCTCCGCTGCCCGGCTTCGCCGCCTCCTCCTTCAACCCCCTGGTGGCCGAGACCGCCGAACGCTGCCTGCGCGCCCGCCACGGCGCGGCCCCGGCCCCCGGCCGCACCGCGCTGCTGCTGGCGAGCACGGGTGGCGACCGGGCCACCGCCCGCGCCATCGACGAGGCCGCCGCCGACACCGGCCGGCGGATGCCCCCGCTGCTGTTCTTCCAGTCCAACCCGAACGCCGTGCTCGGCCACATCGCCGCCCGCTGGGGCCTGACCGGCCCGGTGGTGGCGATCAGTCCGGTGCAGGCCCCGCCACCCGGACGGGTCCCGCAGGACGCACTCGACCTGGCGGAGCTGCTGCTCGCCGACGGCGACGCCGACCAGGTCCTCGTCATCGCCGCCGAGCAGGCCGACCCCGCCGACCCCGCCGACTCCACTGACTCCACCGACTCCACCGACTCCACCGGCGACGGAGGCGGAGGCGGAGGCGGCACCGACCGGGCGGTGGCCCTGCTGGTGACCGCCGTCTGACCCCCGTCCCGAGACCGACCCGAACCGCCGCCGTCCGTCCACCCCTGCGCACCACCGGCGCGAACGGTCCCCCACCCGCCGCGTCCCGCCGCAGCACGCCCCGCACGCCCGCACCCCGGGAGGGATCCACCCCGTGAGCATCCGCAGTATCCGCACCCTGCTGGCGGACGACCCGGCCGTCGGCGCCGGAAACGTCCTCACCAGCCGCCTCGCGCTCGGCCTCGGCCTCGACGAGCCGCTGCTGACCTTCGACACCCCGGTGGACGACCACGCCGCCTGGCAGCCCTTCACCCTCACCGAGCTGGACCGCGCCGTCCGGGCCCGGTCCGCCGCCCTGCACGCCCTCGGCATCGGCCGGCGCGACCCGGTGGTGGTGTACGCGAGCGACGCCGCCGACCACGTGCTGGCCTTCCTCGCACTGGCCCGGCTCGGCGCCATCCCCGCGCTGCTCAACCCCCACCTGGACGGCGAGCGGGCCGCCCGCTACATCGCCAAGCTCGGCCCGGTCGGCATCCTCGCCGACGCCCCGCACCTGGCCGCGCTGGCCGGCCACGAGCCCGGCGCCCCCGTGCTGCCCGAGATCGCCACCCTCGGCTCCGGTGACCCCGAGGCCGCCCCCGCGCCCTACCGGCACTGGGCCGGCGACCCGGTCGCGATCACCCACTCCTCCGGCACCACCGGCATGCCCAAGGCCGTGGTGCACTCGCACGCGAGCCTGTACGCGGCGATCCGCCACCGCGCCCGGCTGCCCCGCCCGCAGGGCCAGGACCGGATGCTCAGCGCGCTGCCCGCCCCGCACGCCGCCACCCTGATCGCGGTCAACCTCGCCCTCGCCTCGCACACCCGACTCGCCGTGCTGTCCAGCCAGTCCGGCGCCGGCGTGCTGGACGCGATCGAGCAGTGGCGCCCCAGCGGCGTGGTCGGCTTCGCCGCCACCTGGGCCGACCTCGCCCACCACGACCTCGCCGCGCGGGACCTGGACTCCGTCGCGCTCTGGTGGAACACCGGCGACTGCGCCCACGAGGTGCACATCCGCCGCCTGGTCGCCGCCGGCAGTCGCGAGTCGGTGACCCGCGAGGGCCGGGTCCGGGTGCCCGGCTCGCTGTTCGTCGACGGCCTCGGCTCCACCGAGATGGGCCACTCGCACTTCTTCATCACCCACGGCCCGGGCACCGATCGCTACGGCCGCTGCGTCGGGCGCCCGCACGCCTTCGTCGACTGCGAGCTGGTCGGCCCGGACGGCGAACCGCTCGGCCCCGGCGAGGTCGGCGAACTCGCCACCACCTCACCGACCTTGGCGCTCGGCTACTGGAACGACTCGGCCACCACCTACCGCACCCGGCTGCGCGGGCGCTTCCTCACCGGCGACCTGATGTACCGGGACGAGGAGGGCTACTACTACCACGTCGACCGGGCCGTCGACTCGGTCGAACTCGGCGACGGCAAGCGGCTGTTCACCGCAATGTCGGAGGAGCGCGTGCTCGCCGCCTGCCCCGAGGTGCTGGACTGCACGGTGGTCGCGGTGCGCGACGGCGACCGGGTGGTCACCGACGTACTGCTGGTCCTGGCCGCCGGGGCCGACCCGGCCGCCGACCGCACCAAGGCCGTCACCTCCGCGCTGGACGAGGCCGCCGCGGCCACCGTCCGCCAGGTCGTCGTGGTGGCCGGGGGCGACATCCCGCTCGGCCCGACCGGCAAGGTGCGCAAGGTGCTGCTGCGCCGGCGCTACCTGGACGCGGTCGCCGCCGGGGTGAGCGCATGAGCGCCGCTCGCCGCCCGGGCGCCGTGGTCACCGGCATCGGCCTGGTCACCCCGCTCGGCCGCAAGCCCGCCGAGGTCTTCGACGCGCTCACCGCCGGCCGCACCGGCATCCGCGCCCTGCCCGAGGGCCACGCCGCCCACGGCTGGCTGACCGCGGCCGGCCTCGCCCCGGCGGTGGACGGCCGCGAGGTGCTGCCGCCCACCGAGACCCGCTGCGTGGACCGCTTCGTGCTGCTCGCCCTGGCCGCCGCCGACGACGCGCTGGCCGACGCCGCCCTGGTGGTCGGCGAGGACGCCGACCCGCACCGCACCGCCGTGGTGCTGGCCACCGGCGGCGGCGGTCTGGAGACCTTCGAGCAGCAGTCCCACCGCCGCCTGGAACGCGGCCGTCCCGGCGTCAGCCCGTACCTGCTGCCCGGCATGCTCTCCAACATGGCCACCGCCCGGATCGCCATCAAGCACGGGATCCGCGGCTTCAGCACGGCCATCGTGACGGCCTGTGCGGCCGGCGCCCAGGCCGTCGCCGAGGGGCTGCGGCTGATCCGCTCCGGCGACGCGGACGTGGTGGTGTGCGGCGGCACCGAGTCCTCGCTGCACCCGACGATCGCCGCCGCGTTCACCAACGCCCGTGCACTGTCCTCCGGTTGGGACGATCCGACGCAGGCCAGCCGGCCCTTCGACCGGCGGCGCAACGGCTTCGTGCTGGGCGAGGGCAGCGCCGTCCTGGTGCTGGAGAGCGCCGAGCACGCCGCCGCCCGCGGCGCCGCCGGCTACGCCGAGCTCACCGGCTGGGGCGCCTCCACCGACGCCCACCACCCGACCATGCCCCGTCCCGACGGCGCGGGCGCCGCCGACGCGATGCGCGCCGCGATCGCCAACGCCGGTCTCGCGCCCGCCGACATCGGCTACGTCAACGCCCACGGCACCGGCACCAAGCTCGGCGACGTCGCCGAGAGCGCCGCGCTGAACGCCGTCTTCGGCCCGCACCGCCCCGCGGTCAGCTCCACCAAGGGCGCCACCGGCCATCTGCTGGGCGCCGCGGGCGCGCTGGAGGCGGCGGTCACCGCGCTCGCGGTGGCCCGGGGGACCCTGCCGCCGACCGTCAACCTGGACGAGCCGGACCCGGCCTGCGACCTGGACCACGTCCGGGGCGCGGCCCGCACCGTCCCGCTCACCGCCGCCCTGAGCAACGCCTTCGCCTTCGGCGGGCACAACCTCAGCCTGGTCTTCGAGCCCGCCTCCACCCCGTCCCTCCGCTGACGCCGCCCGGCGACGCGGCGCGGACACCCGTGCCAGGCCCCTCGTCAACTCGCGATCCCCCGGGGAGATCCCGTTGTCCATCCAGTCCATCGCCCACGTCGAGTACCACTGCGCCGACGCCGACACCACCGCCGCGGAGCTCTGCGCCGACTACGGCTTCACCGGCGCGACACCCGATCCGGACCAGCTCGCCGCGGCCGAGTCCGCACACGCCCGCACCCTCCTGGTGCAGCAGGGCACCATCCGCTTCCTGCTGCGCTCCGCCACCGACCCGGCGCACCCGGTGGCCCGCTACGCCGCCCGGCACGGCGAGGGCGTCGCGGTGCTCGCGCTCTCCTGCCCCGACCCGCAGGCCGCCCTGGACCGTGCCGAGCGGCACGGCGCCCGGGTGCTGGACCGGGCCGGCGGGCTGGTGGCCGGCTTCGGCGACACCGCCCTGCGGTTCGTCCCGGAGGCGCCGGCCGCCCCCGAGCCCGCCGACGGCTCGCCGCGCCTGCTGGACGCCCTCGACCACGCCGCGATCTGCCTGCCGGCCGGCGAGCTGGCGCACGCCGTGAAGTTCTGCGAGGCCGCGCTCGGCATGCACCGCATCTTCGGCGAGTACATCGAGGTCGGCGAGCAGGCGATGGACTCCAGCGTGGTGCAGAGCGCCTCCGGCGAGGTCACCTTCACCCTCATCGAGCCCGACACCACCCGCCGCCCCGGGCAGATCGACACCTTCCTCGCCGACCACGAGGGCGCGGGCGTCCAGCACCTGGCGTTCCGCACCGGCGACATCGCCACCGCCGTACGCACCATCCGCGAGCGCGGCGTGGCGTTCCTGACCACCCCCGGCACCTACTACGACGCGCTCGCCGAGCGGCTCGGCGGCACCGCGATCCCGGTCGGGACGCTGCGCGAGCTGGACGTGCTGGTCGACCAGGACCACGGCGGGCAGCTGTTCCAGATCTTCGCCCGCTCGACACACCCCCGGCGGACGTACTTCGTGGAGCTGATCGAACGCCAGGGCGCCGGTACCTTCGGCACCGCCAACATCAAGGCCCTGTACGAAGCCGTCGAGCGGCAGCGCGCCGCCGCCTCCGTCTGAGCCGCCGCCGGCCGCACCACGGCCGGCGCCCACCCGAGCCCTCACCACCACAGGAGGCCCGTCCCCCATGACCACCGCGCCCGCCGCACCCGAGTTCCACCTCACCGAGGCCGAACGCGCCCTGCTGCCCACCCCCGAGGAGGTGGCCGGCTACCTGGAGCACGGCTGGTACCTGTCCCGCAAGCTGTTCAGCGACGAGGAGCTGGACGCCCTGCAGGCCGCCACCGAGCTCTACTACGAGGGCCACCGCGACCGCACCCTGCCGGTCCGCCCGCCCCGGCTGGCCTCCTGGGAGCCGGCGCACGGCCCGGTCCAGCGCCACAACGACTACGTGCACTACGAGAGCGACGCGATCGGCGCGATCCTGCGCAAGCCGCTGCTGGGCGCCGTCGCCGCGCTGCTCGCCGAGGCCGAGGAGGTCCGGATCTTCCAGGCCACCCTCATCTACAAGCCCCCGGTGCCCGGCGAGCCCAGCAACCAGGTGCCGTGGCACTTCGACAAGCACTACTGGCAGACCTCGAGCTCGGACCGGATGCTCACCGCGTTCCTGCCGTTCCACGACTGCGCCGAGGAGAACGGCACCATCACCATGGTGGACGGCAGCCACCGCTGGAAGGAGCTGCCCTCCGAGGAGGACTCCACCCGGCACTTCGCCGACCGCGACAACTCCGAGCTGGACGCGATCCTGGACGCCAACGCGGCGTACAACGGGACCGAGGTCCGCAAGGTCCCGATGACCATCCCGCGCGGCCACGTCAGCTTCCACCACTGCCGCACCTACCACGGCAGCGGACCCAACCTGGCCGCCCACCCGCGCCGCGCCGTCTCGCTGCACCTCCAGGACGGCGCCAACGCCTACCGGCGCGCCACCCGCCCGGACGGCGGGACGGTCGTCTACAACCACGACGTCCTGGTGCGCGGCACCGCCGACGGCCACCCCGACTACGCCGACCCGGAGTTCTGCCCGACGGTGTGGCGGGGCGCCCGGTGACGACCACGGCACCCGCCGTCGCCGCGCTCGACACGCCCGAGCGGCGGTACCGGATGCTGCGGCTGATCCGGTCCTTCGAGGAACGGGCGCTCGACCTGGTGAAGTCCGGGGTGATCACCGGCGGCATCCACCCGTACATCGGGCAGGAGGCCGTCGCGGTCGGCGTCTGCGCCGCGCTCCGGGCCGGCGACCGGCTCGCCTCCACCCACCGCGGGCACGGCCACGTGCTGGCCCGGGGCCTCGACCCGGCCCGGCTGCTGGCCGAACTGGCCGGGCGCACCGGCGGCTCCAACCGCGGCCGGGGCGGCTCGATGCACGCCGCCGACCTGCGGCTGGGCATCCTCGGCGCCAACGGCATCGTCGGCGCCGGCGCACCGATCGCGGTCGGCGCCGCCTGGGCCGACCGGCAGGCGGGCTCGGACGCGGTGGCGGTCGCCTTCTTCGGCGACGGCGCGCTCAACCAGGGCGTGCTGCTGGAGTCGCTCAACCTGGCCGCGATGTGGCGGCTGCCGGTGCTCTTCGTCTGCGAGAACAACGGCTACGCCACCACCCTGCCCGCCGGCACCGCGGTGGCGGGCAGCGCGACCGGCCGGGCCGCCGCCTTCGGCATCCCCGCCGCCGAGGTCGACGGCATGGACACCGAGGCGGTCCGGGCCGCCGCCGAGCAGGCCGTCGCCCGGGCGAGGGCCGGCGGCGGTCCCGGCTTCCTGGAGTGCCGCACCTACCGCTTCGAGGGCCACCACACCATGGAACGGCGGATGAAACTGCACTACCGCACCCCCGAGGAGGTTGCCGCCTGGCGCGAGCGCGACCCGCTCCCCCGGGCCGCCGCCGCGATCGGCGCCGACCGCGCCGCCGCCCTGGACGCCGGGGTGGCCGCCGAGATCGTGGCCGCCGAGGAGTTCGCGCTCGCCTCGCCGCACCCGGACCCGGCCGGCGCCACCGACCACCTGTACGCCTCCGGGCTGCGGCCCCGGGCGGGGGCGGTGACATGAGGCTTTCCTACACCAAGGCGCTCAACCGGGCGCTGGCCGACGAGTTGGCCGACGATCCGGCGGTCTGCGTGTTCGGCGAGGACATCGGCGCCGGGATGGCCGGGCCCACCCTCGGCCTGCTGGACCGGTTCGGGCCGGACCGGATCGTCGACACCCCGCTCTCCGAGCAGGCGTTCACCGCGATGGCGCTCGGCGCGGCACTGGCCGGGCGGCGGCCGGTGCTGGAGTTCCAGATCCCCTCGCTGCTGTTCCTGGTCTTCGAGCAACTCGTCAACCAGGCCCACAAGTTCTCGCTGATGACCGGCGGCCAGGCGGGCGTCCCGCTCACCTGTCTGGTCCCCGGCTCGGGCTCCCGGGACGGCTGGGCGGGCCAGCACTCCGACCACCCGTACAGCCTCTTCGCGCACGCCGGGATGAAGACCGTCGTCCCCGCCACGCCGACCGACGCCTACGGGCTGCTCCGCTCGGCGATCCGGAACCCGGACCCGGTGGTGGTCTTCGCCCCGGCCGCCGCGCTGCCGGTCCGCGAGACCGTCACCTGGGAGCTGGCGCCGATCCCGCTCGGCACCGCCCGGGTGCACCGCAGCGGCACGGACGTCACCCTGGTCGCCGTCGGGCACCTGGTGCACGACGCGCTGGCGGTGGCCGAGGAACTCGCCGGGGAGATCTCGGTCGAGGTGCTCGACCCGCGCACGCTGCACCCGTTCGACTGGGCCGCGCTGGGCGCCTCGCTGGAGCGCACCGGGCGGCTGGTGGTGATCGACGACTCCAACCGCAGCTGCGGGATCGGCGCCGAGGTGCTGGCCACCGCCGCCGAGGAGTTCCGGCTCACCGCACCGCCGCGCCGGGTCACCCGGCCGGACGGGGCGGTGCTGCCGTTCGCCCCCGCGCTCGACCGGGCGCTGCAGCCGGACCGGGAGCAGCTGCGGCACGCGCTGCGCGCCGTCATGAAATGACGCTTCATCAGCTGCTTTCCAGGGGGCGGTCCTTGTGGCCGCCCCCTGTCGTCCGGTCCGGGCTCAGAGCACCTTGGGCACGGCCGCGAGCAGGGCCGGCAGCTCGTCGGACGGGTCCCGGTAGCGGTGCAGCAGCGCCCGTCCCTCGGTCCCGCGCAGCCGCGCGGCCAGCCGGGCCGGGAGCACCGCCGTGATCAGCAGCCCGGTGCCGCCGAAGCCCTCGACGGCCCAGCAGACCCACGGCAGCGGATAGTTGGCGGCCGGACTGAAGAAGACCGGCCGCTGGCCCTGGAAGGTCGCGTCGTAGAGGCCGAAGCGGCTCCAGTTGGAGAAGCTGATCCGGCGCCGCGTCGGGTCGAAGCCGATCGGCACGCAGGAGCCCAGCCCGGGGCGGCCCAGCTCGGCCAGGAAGCGCAGATTGGCGCGCAGGTTGAGGTGGTCCTCCGCGTACCCCAGCACGGCGGTGCGCAGCGCCCCGGCGAGGGCGGCCGGGCCCTCCTCGGGGGCGTACGGCAGGTGGATGTCGCCGAGCAGGTTGCCGACCAGGGCGTCCGACAGGCCGAGCGGGCGCCGGGCGTTGACCGGGACGGTGAGCCAGCGGGTCTCCCGGTCGCCGTCCAACTCCCGCAGAGTGTGCACGACATGGGCGCAGAGCGCGTCGCCGGAGGAGACCCAGCGGCCGGCCGCGGCGCCGAACTCCTCGCGCATCCGGGCTGTCTCGGCGTCGCCGAAGTACAGCTGGACGGTCCGGTTGGCGCGCGGACCGGCCGCCACCTCGCGGTCCAGCACAGCGCGCTCGGCCGGTCCGGGCACCCGGAATCCGGGCCGGCCGCAGTCCTCGGCGGGCAGCACCCGGTCGAGCAATCCGTCCTGGTCCTCGACGAGTTCGGCTGCCGGGAGCTCCTCGCCCTCGACCGCCGCCGACCAGGCGCGCAGCAGCAGCGCGAAGCTGTGCAGGTCGCCGATAGCGTGGTGCCAGGAGCAGCCGAGCACGGTGCCGCCGTCACCGGTGCGGGTCACCCGGACGGCGAGCAGCGGTCCGCCGCCGGTGCGGGCGGCCCGGGCGTCCAGCGGGTCGACGTGCAGCGCTCCGGGCGCGGTGACCCGCCCCATGGACTCGGCGAGCGTGCCGTCGACGCGGTAACTCACCATCGGGACACCGGAGTCGTCGCAGACCGCCTCCAACACCCCGTCGACGGTGCGCAGTCGGCCGGCGAAGACCGGGACGCGCTCCAGCGCCCGGGCCAGGCCGGCGGCGAGGCGGTCCTCGTCCAGCGCGCGTTCGAAGAAGAGGACGACCGAGACGGCGAGGTCGGCGAGCATGGTGTCGGCCAGACCGCAGCGGACCATCGTTCCCGGGGCGGTGCCCGCTCTGACCGTACGGGTGTCGCGCAACTTCGGCCAGACGCTCATCGATTCATCCCGGGGCGGTCGAGTGAGTCGTGCGGAATGCCCCGGACGACCGTGCAGATCTCTCCGAACGATAGGGCAGTCTCCCGGCAGTGATCCAGTGGTCCAGTCCAATTCCGTGGTATCGGACCGGACGGACGGTACGGAACGGCGGACGGACGGCGGGCGGACTAGAATGATCCGCAGCTGATCGACCCGCGCGCAGGAGTTCCGGATGAACGCCGTCAGCCAGGTGTTCGCGCTGATCGCCGCCGCCGTCCACCTCGTGGTGTGGCCGCTGGAAAGCTTCCTCTACGGCCACCCGAGGGTCCGTCGGCTGCTCACCGCCTCCACGTCCGACGCCCCCCAGGTCCGCCTCTGGCGGGTCAACGTCGGCTTCTACAACCTCTTCCTCGCCCTCGGCCTGGTCGCCGGACTGGTCGCACTGCACCGCGGCGAGCCCGTGGTCGGCCGCACCCTGATCACCTATCTCAGCGCCTTCATGATCGCGGCCGGCACCACCCTCGTCGTCTCCGAGCCCCGGCTCTGGCCCGGGGCCCTCGGCCAGGCCCTCCCCCCGGCCGTCGTCCTGCTGGCCGAGGCCGCGAGCTGACGGGCGCCCAGCCGGCCGCCCGGCCGGGCACCCGCCCCGGGCTACCCGACCTCGCCGCGACGGGGGAGGCGGGCGGCGGCGAGGGCACCGAGGGCGCCGGCCAGCAGACCCCAGCCGGCGGCCAGCGGGACCAGGGTCCACAGCTGGGGGTCGAGGGTGAGGGTGCCCCCGGCGAGCGCGGCGGCGGGACCGGACGGACCGGCGGCCGGGCCGAGGACGGAGCTCAGCAGGCCCCCCAGGCCGCCCTCGCCGAGCCCGACGCCGAGCACCGAGAGGCCGTAGTCGGCGGAGACCCTGGTCCAGACGCCGACCAGCAGCACGGTGACGGCGGCGGCCACCGCCAGCCGCACGGCGTGCCGCCAGGGGCGGACCCCGCGCGGTGAGCGGTGGGCGGCCAGCACCCCGGCCGCGAGCATCAGGACGGCGGCCAGCGGGAGCAGCCACCAGGCCCGGCCGTCCTGTTCAGCGAGCGTGCCGAGGCTCACCGTGCCGCCCCCGCCCTCGCCGGTGCGCAGCACGGCGGCCAGCGGCTTGGGCACCGGCAGCCCGATCGCCCCGACCAGGTGGCCGTGCCACTCGCCGCCGAGGCCGACGCCGAAGGCGATCCAGACCAGGTTGGGCAGGGCGAGCAGCGCGACGGCGGCGACCTGCCGGGCGTCGCCGTGCACGACCGCCGTGCCGATCGCGGCCGCCACCCCGAGCAGCACGTAGCCGAGCAGCACCAGCAGCATCGCGAACGCGGCCGGGCGGACGGCCTGCTGGAAGGGCACCAGGGAGCGCGGCAGCGGCGCCCGGCGGGAGACGGCGAAGGTCGCGGCGAGCACGACGAGCAGCCAGAGCAGCCCGAGCCCGAGGGTACGGGCGGGCTCCGCGCGGAAGCCCACCTCGGGGTGGAGGCCGAGGGCGCCGCCGAGCTGTTCGGCCAGGCCGTCGCCGAGCGTCACCGTGAAGGTGTGCCGGGCGACGGCGCAGAGCAGCGCCAGCGCGACCAGCCAGACCACCGCCGTCCGGGCGGCGCGGCCGAGCAGTTCACGGCCGCCGGCCACCGCTCGGTAGCGCAACTGGCGCAGGAACACCTCGGCCACGGCCAGCGCGCCGACCAGGCCGACGGAGAGCGGCATCGCGGTGATCCCGGCGTCGACCGAGGCGAAGAAGCCGGCGCCGCCGTCGAGCTCGACCGATCCGCCGACGGCGAGCGCGAGCGTGGCGGCGAGCACGAACGGGAAGGCGCCGCCGGGCAGCGCGTCGGCGCCGGCCGCCCAGAGGCCGAGCGCGGCCACCACCAGCATCGCGGCGAGGCCGGCCACGACGACGGCCACCGCGTCCAGCCAGTCGTGCAGGGCGCCGGGCGGTCCGGCCGCCGCCGCGCCGGGCGGCGGGCTCGAACGGGCCTGCTGCTGCATACGGGCCTCCCTGTCGGGGTCGGTGTCCCCCGCGCGTCCGTTCCGGGCCCGCCCCTCGCCTGGCACCAGGGTGGCCCACGAGCCGCCGCCCCGCCCGGGCAGCGCGGCGCGCGCACGGCCGGGCGGACGACCGAACGGCCCCGGGCGAGGGGCGCGCGCCGGGCGAGGGGCGGGCTGCTGTTGCGGCGGGCGGGGAGCGGGGGGAGAAATGGATGCGGGCGGCAGGAACCTCCTGCGCCGGCCGGACGGACCGGTCGTCCGCCCGCAGGACCCGGGCCCGGCGCCGTTCACCCCGTCGGGGGAACGCCGGCCGCGCCACCCGTGCCACCGCGACGAAGACCTCCGCCGACGAGCCCGCGACGGCCGCCGGACCCACCGGCCGAGCCGATCCGAACAGTGGGAGGACCCATGCTCCGCTCTCGCCCCAAGCGCTCGGCCCTCGGCGCCGCCGGCGCCCTCACCGCCCTGCTGACGGCCTTCGCCGGCACCGCCCCGGCCCAGGCCGCGCCCGCCGCCGTCTCGCCGACCGTGTCGCCGACGGCCCCGTCCGGACACGTCCCGGCCAACAGCGACTACCAGTGCGCCCCGGGCAACCTCTGCACCCTGGTCTGGGACCCCACGACGGGCGACTACAAGATCTTCTACCTCTACACCTGCGCCCGCTACAGCCTCAGCGGCTGGAGCGGCCACGGGTTCTACGCCGACAACCAGACCAGCGGCACGAGGTCCTCGTTCTACGACGCGAACGGCCGCGCGCTGAAGTCCTTCACCGCCGACGGGGGCGCCAACCACACCCAGGACTGGACGCCCGTGCGGTCGATCCGGAACTGCTGACACCCCCCGGTCCCCCGCGCGCCCCGTCCACGACTCCGGTGGGCGGGGCACGGCGCGCGGTCAGGGCAGCAGCACCTCGGCGTCGTCCGGTCCGAGCACCCGGCCGTCGGCCGCCCTGACCTCCACCCGGGCGACCGGCGCACCGGCGGCCCGGTCGACCAGGCGGGCGCGCGGCTCGTCGTCCGTGAAGAAGTACTGCTCGCCCCACTGGCGCAGCGCGGTGACGACGGGAAAGAGCGCCCGCCCCTTCTCGGTGAGCACGTACTCCTGGTACGGGCTGCCGTCGGCGGCCGGGGCCAGTTCGAACACGCCGTTGGCGACCAGGGTGGCGAGGCGGGCGGAGAGGATGTTCTTCGCCAGGCCGAGGTTCTTCTGGAACTGCCCGAAGCGGCGCAGCCCGTCGAAGGCGTCACGGACGATCAGCAGCGTCCAGCCGTCGCCGAGGACGTCCAGCGGCCGGGCGACCGGGCAGGCCGAGTCCTCGTGCGAGGTGCGTTTCGGCACGTGCCCCCTCCTCTCACCTGCGGCCCCGCGCTCCGGCGGGGCCGGTTTCACCCTGCAACCCTATCGCGCCGGCTGCCGACGACTAGTGGTTGCTTAAAGAAACCTCTCCGTGCGAGGGTGATGCGGTAGCACTTTAAAACCACCCCGCCGCACGAAGGAGGCCTCGCCCGTGCCCGCCCCCGTGGTCCCGCCCGCCCGTACCAACCGCACCGCCGCCGACACCGCAACCGCCGCCGACACCGCAACCGACACCGACACCGCAACCGACACCGACTCCGCAACCGCCCGTCGGCTCTCCCCCGCCGTCGCCTGGCTGTTCTCCGTGGCGAGCGGCCTGGCCGTCGCCAACGTCTACTACGCCCAGCCGCTGCTCGACCTCATCGGCGACGACCTCGGCATCGGCCGCGCCACGGTCGGCCTGGTCGGCACCCTCACCCAGATCGGGTACGCCGTCGGCCTGGTGCTCCTCGTCCCGCTCGGCGACCACCTCGACCGCCGGCTGCTGACCACCGCCCAGCTCGGCCTCTCCGTGGTGGCGCTCGGCGCCGTGGCCGTCGCCCCCTCGGCCCCGCTGATGCTGCTCGCCATGGCGGCGGTCGGGGTGCTCGCCGTGGTGGCGCAGGTGATGGTCGCCCACGCGGCCTCGCTCGCCGACCCCGCCGACCGGGGCCGGGTGGTCGGCACCGTCACCAGCGGCATCGTGGTCGGCATCCTGCTCGCCCGGACGGTCGCCGGCACCATCGGCGACCTCGCCGGCTGGCGCGCCGTCTACGTCGTCTCCGCCGTCGCGACCGCCGCCATGGCCGTCCTCCTCGCCGCCGTCGTCCCGGCCGAGGCGCGCCGCCGGCCGGAACGGATCCGCTATCCGCGGCTGGTCGGCTCGGTCTTCACGCTGTTCGCCCGGGAGCCCGTGCTCCGGATCCGGGCCGGGCTCGCGCTGCTGATCTTCACCGCCGTCACCGTGCTGCTCACCCCGATGGTGCTGGCGCTGGCCGCCCCGCCGTTCGGGCTCAGCCACACCGTGATCGGGCTCTTCGGCCTGGCCGGCGCCGCGGGGGCGCTCGGCGCCGGGCGCGCCGGACGGCAGGCCGACCGGGGGCGGGCGCGGCGCACCCTGGCGCTCGGGCTCGCCGCGATGCTCGCCGGCTGGCCGATCGCCGCGCTGCTGCCGCACTCGGTGTGGTGGCTGGTGCTCGCCACAGTGGTGATCGACTACGGCGTGCAGTCGGTGCACGTGGTCAACCAGCACCTGCTCTACCAGGTCCGCCCCGAGGCGCAGAGCCGGATGACCGCCGGCTACATGCTGCTCTACTCCGCCGGCAGCGCCCTCGGCGCGATCCTCTCCACCGTGGCCTACGAGCGGGGCGGCTGGACGGCCGTCTGCCGGCTGGGCGGCGGCGTCAGCCTGCTCACGCTCGCCTTCTGGTGGGTCACCGACCGCAGTGCCTCCGCACACGGCGCCGATGACCGGGACGCGGCCGGGAGCACCGTCAGCCCGTGACCGCCAGCTCGGCGACCACCGCGCGGTGGTCGGTGCCGCGCACCGTGTGCTCGGACACGGACACCGCGCGCAGCGCCTCCCCGTGCAGCACGTGGTCGATCTGGATCAGCGGCCACAGGCCGGAGAAGTAGGTGCCGGACTCGGGCCAGGTCGGCGCGACGCCGCGCCCGAGTTCGGCGTGGCTGTCCGTGAGGCCGGTGTCGAGCAGGTCCCGCATCGGCGTGTGGTCGAGCGTCGCGTTGAAGTCCCCCAGCAGGACGGCGTTGCGGGTGGCTCCGGTCACCGCCGCCCGCAGCCCGTCGAAGTCCTCCGCCCAGCGCCGGGCGTCACCCATCGGATAGTAGGTGTGCACGGCCGTCAGCCGGACGGTGCGTCCGCCGACCGCCACCTCGGCCGCGATCTGGTCCCGGGCCGCCTCCGGGGCCGAGGCGTCCAGCGGGGTCAGCGGCAGCCGGGAGTAGATCGCGGTGTCCCGGCCCGGCCGCGCCTCCCGGTACGGCAGCACCTCGGCGATCCCCGCCCGGTCCAGCCGGTCGGCGGCCCCGGGGCCGAACTCCTCCACCGCGAGCACGTCGACCCGCTGCTCGCGCACCAGCCGGACGAGTGCGTCCGCGTCGGCCCGGCTCAGGTAGGCGTTGCTGGTCGCGACCCGCAGCCGCGGTGCGCCGGCCGCCGGGGCGCCACCGCCGTCCGGGACCAGCCTCGGTACCAGCCAGACGAGTTGCACCGCCACCAGGACTCCGGCCACCGCGGCCGGCCACCACGAACGCAGGGCCAGCAGCACGCCGAGCGCGACCAGACCGGCGAGCGCCGCGTACGGCAGCCCGACCACGGCCATCGCGAGCCATGTCCCGTCGTCCCACCCGCCGAGGCGGACCGCCGTCAGCGCGGCCTCCACGGCCGCCACGACCCCGCAGGCCCCCACCAACACCCGCCGCAGCCACAGCCGCCGGCCCGCCCGCGCCACCCGATCTCCCTCGTCCGCCACTCCGGCCCCGCGCCCGCCCTCCGGTCCCAAGACGCCCCGACCCGCGTCCCGGTTCCCCCGCACGGACGAGGGCGCCGCGCCCGGGGCGGCTTCCGCCGGTCCCGGGCACGGCGCGGTGCATCGGGCGAGGGCCGGACCGATCCGGTCGTTGAGGACCACCCGGTGCCGGCCGGGGTCCGTGCCGTCGCACGTCACCGTCGCCGCCCGGGCCCGGGTGCAGGGACATCGGCAGCACCGATCACCGCCGAACTGCTGGAGCCGGGCTGCGCGTTCGTCCGAACGGGCCGTACCGGCCGGCCGTCGCACCTCAGTCCACGCAGGGGATGCCACCCGCCTTGACCGCCGGGCCCTGCATGGGCAGGTCGGGGGTCGGGTCGTCGGTCGGCGCGGCCGTACCGGCGGAGCTGGACGGCGCGGGCGTGCGGGCGGCGGCGAGGGTGACGACCACGTGGCCGGACGGGACCGCGGAGGAGGCGGTGGCGGTGGCGCCGTAGCGGGCCGCGACCTGCTCGGCGTCGGCCTTGGCACCCGTGCCGTAGGCGACCGTCGTCGCCTTCGCCCGCCCGGCGGCGGCCGTCTCGGTCGCCTTGCCCGCCGGGTAGCCGAGTTCGGCCAGCGCCTTGGACTCCGCGGCGGCCGCCTCGGCGCTCGCGCCGTGGACGTCCACGACGGCCCGCGCCTTGCTCGGTGCGGCGGACGGCGCGGCGGCGGACGGCCCGGTGGTGGCAGGCGCGGCGGCGGACGGCTCGGCCGCTGCGGTGGACGCCGCCGCGTCGGGTGCGGCCGGCGGCGGCTCGTGCCCGAACACCTGCTTCACGATGCGCTTGATCTGGTCCGGGTCGACCGTGTTGACCTCCTGGCCGCCGATCGTCTTGAACCCGGTGATCGGCAGCGTGTTGAACTCGACGTTGCCGCCGGTCAGGTTGGGCGCCTGCTGGGCGAAGTCGAGCACGTTCCACTGGTCATCGATCACCACGTCCTTCTTCACCACGTCGAACAGCCGCTGGAGCTGGCCGAAGTCGCTGACCACGCCCTGCTGCTTGAGCTTGTACACGACCGAGGAGATGAAGGCCTGCTGGCGGTGGGTCCGGTCCAGGTCGCCGTTCTTCAGGTGGTGGCGCTGGCGGACGAAGGACAGCGCCTGCCGGGCGTCGAGCGAGCTGACGCCCGCCGGGAGCTTGAGCCCGGTGCCGCCGCCCTCGTGGGTCGCCGTCCGGGCCACGATCGGATCGTCGACCGGGTTGTTGAGGCAGACCTGGATCGGCTCGACGGCCTTGGCGATGTCGTAGAAGCCGATCAGGTTCACCTCCGCGAAGTGGTCGATCGGGATGTCCAGGAAGGCCTGCACGGTCTGCAGGGTCGCGGCCCGGCCGGCCTCGCGGCTCTGCCGCTCCAGCTCGGACTTGGACAGCCCCTTGCCGCCCAGCTTCTGCTCGGCGGCCTCCTTGGCGATCCCGTAGGCCTCCTTGATCTTGTGCATCTTCCCGTCCGCGCCGACGGTCTGCACGTAGTCGTCGCGCGGGACGGACAGCGCCGTCACCTTGCCGCCGTTGGCCGGTATGTGCAGGACGATCAGCGCGTTGGTGTTGTAGCCGCCGATCTCGCTGGAGCCGGCGTGCAGCTCGTCCTCGACGAACTCCTTGGGGAGGTCGTTGCCGTCCATGTCCTTGCGGCTGTCGAGGCCGATCAGCAGCAGGTTGACGGACTTGTCGAGGTGCGCCGGCGCGTTCTTCTTCGCCTCGGTGAGCGCGGCCGACTTGACCATGCCGCCGTCCAGTTGGCGGTACTCGTACCAGGTGAAGCCGCTGGCGCCGAGGACGGCCACCGAGACGGTGCCGGCGAGGACGCGGCCGGCGACGGTCAGCGGACTGGTGCGG
Organism: Kitasatospora sp. NPDC004723; assembly: GCF_040609255.1. NCBI lineage: Bacteria > Bacillati > Actinomycetota > Actinomycetes > Kitasatosporales > Streptomycetaceae > Kitasatospora > Kitasatospora sp. NPDC004723. The sequence continues at coordinate 24,752 of NZ_JBEXJT010000020.1, forward strand.
GACTCAGCCACGGTGGCTCCTCCGGGTGGGGGTCGGGGTCCGGCCGGTCCGGGTCCCGCCGGTCACGGTGTCGGGCGTCGCGGAGTCGTTCTTCGCGGTGCCGTGCTTCGCGGTGCCGTCCTTCGCGGAGTCGGACGTCTCCGGTTCGCGGGTTCCGGCGGCCCGGCGGCGGTCGGCGGACCGCCGGCCCCGGCGGGCGCGCCGGTCGAGGACCACCCGCACCACGACGACCAGCAGCGCGACCGCCACCGCCCACGCCATCACCGGGAACGCGCCGACCACCCAGCGCACCGCCGCCGAGGCGAGCGCCTTGCCCTGGAGGCCCTCGCGGTCGGCGAGATAGGCGGTGCCGGCCCGGGCGGCCAGCACCACGGGCGGCGCGGCCATGACGACCCACCAGCGCCCGGCCCGGCCGCAGAGGGCCGCCGCGACGCCGGAACCGAGCACGGCGCCGGCCGCGAACAGCGCGCCGCCGCCCGACCCGGTCAGTTCACCGGCCACCGCGCCGAGCAGCGGCAGCCCGACCGCGGCGAGCAGCACCGGCAGCGCGCCGCCCGAGCGCCGGGCCCCGGCACGGCGGTCGGGCGTACGGCGGCTGCCCATGCCCCGGTCACCCGTGCCTCGGTCGCCCGCGCTTCGATCACCCGTGCGGCGATCGCGGCCGGCCGCCCGGCGCGGGGCGGCCCGGCGCTCGGCTGCCCGGCGCGGGGCCGGCACGGGGGCCGCGCCGGAACGCGGTCCGGCCTCCCGCTCCGAGGTTCTCGCTCGTTGCCCGGCCATGCCCCACACCCCTTCCGCGGTACCCGCCAGCGAACTTCTACAATGCTGTAGAACAAGCCAGGAGCATACAAACCCACCCCTGCAAAGTCATCCCGCCGGGCCCCCGCCCCGGGGAAACGCCAGCTCAAGGGCCAGGTCGTCGGCGGCTAGGATGGCCGCGAACGCGCCGGACGAACAGAAGGACCATCATGTTCGAGAACCTCAAGAACCTCGCCGACAAGGCCACCGACCTCGCCCGCGAGCACAGCGGCGCCATCACCCAGGGCCTGGACAAGGTCGCCGACGTCATCGACGACAAGACCGACGGCAAGTACAGCGGCCAGATAGACACCGCCGCCGACAAGGCCAAGGACTTCATCAACGGTCTCGACGAGTCCAAGTAACGCCGGCACCGCGCCCCGGCCCGGGCCGGTCGAACGCGGACCCGGCCGGGCCGGGCGGGGCCCGGACGAGGATCAGACGGTGGCGGCCAGGCGGGCCGACCAGCGGGCCCGCCAGGCGAGCGCGTCCGCGACACCCTCGGCGATGGTCCGGCGCGCCGTCCAGCCGAGCAGTTCGCGCGCGGCCGTCACGTCGCTGTAGCAACCGAGGACGTCGCCGGGCCGCGGCTCGGCCTCCCGGACGTCCAGCTTCGCGCCGACCGCCTGTTCGAAGGCGGTCACCAGTTCGCGCACCGTGGTGCCGCCACCGGTCCCGATGTTGACGACCCGGTAGCGCTCCTCCCCGGCGGCCCCGACCACCTCGTCGAACCGGAGCAGCGCGGCGACATGGGCCTCGGCCACGTCCTGGACGTGGACGTAGTCGCGAATGCCCGACCCGTCCCGGGTCTCCCAGGCGACCCCGGTGATGGTGAACGGCGTGCCGTCGGTGTGCGCCTCGATCAACTTGCCCAGCGCGTGGGTCGGCCGGAGGTCCTGCAGCCCGGTGCGCAGCTGCGGGTCGGCGCCGATCGGATTGAAGTACCTCAGCGCGATGACCCGCGTCCCGTCGGCCCCGTCACCGCGCGTCCAGTCCTGGAGCACCTGCTCCATCATCTGCTTGGTGCGCGCGTAGGGGCTGTTCGCCTCGACCGGGCAGGACTCGTCGACCCGGCCGGTCGGCGTGGGCCGGTAGATCGAGGCGGAACTGCTGAAGACCACCCGGGTGCAGCCGTTGCGCTGGAGCGACTCCAGCAGGTCGACGGTCTTGCCGACGTTCTCGCGGTAGTAGAACAACGGCCGGGAGACCGATTCGGGGACGACGATCCGCGCGGCGCAGTGCAGGGCGGCGTCGATGTCGGGGTGTTCGGCGAAGATCCGGTCGACCAGCTCCGGATCCGCGATGTCCCCCTGGTAGAACTCCCGGCCCTCGACGAACTCGGCCCGGCCCCGGGAGAGGTCGTCGAGGACGACCGGGGTGATGCCCGCGTCCAGCAGGGCGGACGCCACGGTGCTGCCGATGTAGCCGGCTCCGCCGGTGATCAGTACCTTGCGCACGACAGGACGCTCCTTGCCTCGGGCGGGCGCCCGGTGGCGCCCGTGGGGGTGGGGACGCCGGGTTCGCATGCGACGGTTCCCGGCCTTCCGGAGAACGCCCGTTCGGGATCAGTACGGCGGCTCGACGGCGGGACCGGTGGCGCGCGCCGGGCGTGCGCGCCCCCATGGGGGCGCACGCCCACCCCGACGGGGGCGCGCGCCGGACGATGCGGCTACCGAGCGCGGGGCGGACAATCCGCAGCAGCGCCGGGCAGGGAAGCGGCCCGACGGCCACCGCGCACAAAGCGGCGCCGGGGAGCGTACTCGGGGGGTGTACGCTCCCCGGCAGGGGGTGGTGGCGGCCACCGCACCGGTCGTCCGGGGGTCCGGACACCGGTTGCCGTGACCGGAATGCTAGACCTGCGCGCAGGTCGTGACCAGAGCTCTGACCAGCCAAATTCCCGTCCAGGACATGCCACTTGACCCCCAGGAACCGCTCCGGCCCCGCCCGGCCCGACGGTCCGTCGACCATCGGGCGGAGGCCCGTCCGTCCCGCACCGGGCGACGGAGCGCCGATGCACGACGAGCGCCCGGCCGCCCCCGGCACGCCTCCCCACGCGCCCTTGAGCCCCCGGGTGCCCCCCGGAACCGGCTCGCGCGGAGCGGCCGGATCCGGACGGTCGGCGGAAGCACCGTCCGTCACACCCCGCCCGCCTGCGCCCCGTTCGCCCGGGCTCCGCTCAGGCTCAGGCCGCGACGTCGAGCCGCTGGACCGCGAGGCGGGGGGCGCCGTGCCGGTGCAGCCCGGCGAGGCCCGCGGCGAGCCGCCCCGGATCCCCGGTCAGCCAGAACCCCAGTGCGGCGGCCAGCGCCGCGCTCGCCGGACCGATCCGCAGCCCGCTGACGGCGGCGATCCGCTCACCGACCAGCGGGAGCAGGTCCGCGACCGGGGCCGGCAGCCAGAGGGTCACCGCGCACGGGGCGGGCCGGGCCAGCACGCGCAGCAGCCGCGAGACGCCCGGGTCCCCGGCGACGGCGGGCAGCACCCGCCCGGCCGGCGGCACGGGCAGCACAGGCAGGACGTGCAGGCCGGGGATGACGTCCAGCAGACCGTCCACGACCACGTCCGACACGTCGGTGCCGTGGCCGCGCGCGAGTGCGCGCAGCAGGGCCCGCTCGGCGGCCGTGATCCTGACGGTCAGCATGACTTCTTCGCAGTCCATGGTCCCAGTTCCCGTCGAGAGCGTGAGGGTGTGCTCGTCCGTTGTCGGTCGTGTACCGGTCAGCCCGTGCCGATCATTACCTGCCCGTCAGTGGGCTCCCGCTATCGGCGTGATCAAGCCATAGTGGCCGTCGTAGCGGCGGTAGAGCACCCGGCCGCGGCCGTCGCCGGGATCGGCATGGAAGACGAACGGCCAGCAGGTGAGCCAGAGTTGGCGGGCGGCCTCGGCCGGATCCAGCCGCGGCGCCGGGTTCGGGCTCTCGGTGAGCGACGGCCCCCGGCTGCCCGGCCGGGCCGTGGAGTGCGCCCGGACCAGCCGGAACCCGCCGTCGCCGGGCCTGCGGTGGACCAGGCTGTCCTGGCCGGTCAGCGCGTCCGAGAAGAGGTGGAAGCGGTAGTCCAGCGCCAGCATCTCGCGGACCGCCTGCTCGGGCGTGCGGCGGGCCAGTCGCACGGACTTGTGCCGGACGATCCGCCGGTCGGCGAGCGCACGCGCCGCGTACTGCGGCCGCCAGGAGCTCTCGTACGCCGAGGCGAGCCCTATGTCGCCCAGCTCGCGCAGCCGCGCGGCGCGCCCGGCGAGCGTGCCGAGCGCCAGGTCGACCGCCTCGCGCACCGCCACGGTGGCCAGTTCCACCCGCACCCGTCCGGCGCCCTCCAGGTCCACCGAGGCCTGCGCGACGGCGGGCCTGGTCACCGACCGGTCGCGCGGCCGGGTGAGCCGCAGCCGTGCGGCGTGCGCGTCCGGCCCGAGGTCCGTGATCAGCGCCAGCGACCGGGCCCGGGCGTACTCGGCGTCCTCCCGGGGCAGTTCGCCCCGGATCTCCACACGGACGTCGAGGGCTGGCCGGTGGCGCAGACGGGTCATCAGAGGGTCCTCCTTCGTTCTGCACCATGCTGGACCGGTGCGCACCGTCCCGCCGAGGGCCGAAAGGCCCTGCCCGCCAGGCAGGACGGCCCGGTCGGACAGCCGTGCCGGCCTTCGAGCGGGCACGCGGACCGGCACCCGCTCCGGCCTCCGCGCCAGCACCCGCGAGGGGTGGCGTGCGGGGTGGCGCGACCGGATCCGCGGACCGCGCCCGACGGCGCGCCCTCATCGGGACACGCCGCGCACACCTTGAGGACACTCCACCGATGGAGTGATCCATCCGGGTCCGGCGCAACGCTCGCGGTACCGGCGCGTTTCCCATGGCGTGCGCCCTCTGTCCGTGGCGCGCGCGGGGGTCTGCGTCAACAGGCTTCCGAATCCCGGCTGTCGCGGCGGCGGAGCCGGTGGTACCGCAGCAGCGCCGGGCCGGTCGACCGGTCCGACACCCGGCCGGACACACCGGTCCGTCCCACCGGTCCGTCCCCCCGGTCCATCTGGTGAGAGGTGATGTCATGATCCTGACGAATGAGACCCGCAGACCGCCTGCCCCGCCCAGAACCCCCCCGGCGGAGAGCCGCGCGGCCGTCCCCCCGCTCGCCCCCGGCGCCGTGCCCGGCCTCGGCCACGCCCCCGCGCTGCTGCGCGACCCGCTCGGCTTCCTCGGCTCGCTCTCCCGGCACGGCGAGGTGGTCCGGATCCGGCTCGGGCCACGCACGGTCTGCGTGGTCACCGATGCCGCCCTGGTGCACACCCTGCTGGTGGCACTCGCCCACGACTGCCCGCGCGGCGCCGTCCAGGACACCCTCAAGACCGCCTTCGGCGACGGCCTGCTGATGTCCGAGGGCCGCGCCCACCGCGACCGCCGCCGGATCATCCAGCCCGCCTTCGGGGCGGACCGGATGGCCGAGTACGTCGCCGTGATGCACCGGGTCACCGAGGAGCGGGCCGGGCGCTGGCGCCCCGGCGAGGTGCTCGACGTGGGCAAGGAGATGAACCACCTCGCACTGGAGATCGTCACCCGGGCGCTGTTCGACGCCCGGCTGAGCGAGGACGCCACGCTCGCCTTCCACCGGGCCCTGCCCGACATGGTGAAGGGCCAGATCGTCCAGTCGCTCTACCCCCACCGGTCCTTCGCGCGGCTGCCGCTGCCGGTCAACCGGCGTTTCGACGCGGCCGTGCGGGTGCTCAACCAGGTCGTCGACCAGGCGGTCAACGGCACCGCACCCGGCGACCCGTTCGAGAACGCCTTCGAGAGCGCGTTCGGCACCGCGCCGGACGGCGGCTGCCCGGTGACCGGCCCGGGCAGCCGGCGCGGCGCCTCGCTGCCCGCGCTGCTGCGGGCCGCCGTCGACCCCGCGACCGGCCGGCCGCTCACCGAGGCGGACGTCCGCTCCGAGGCGATCACCATGTTCGGCGCCGGCACCGAGACCGTCTCCACCACGCTCACCTGGCTGATCGACGAGCTGATCCGGCACCCCCGGGTCGAGGCCCGCGTGCTGGCCGAGCTGGACGAGCACCTCCCGGCCGGCACCGTGCCCACGCCCGAGGCACTCGCCCGCCTCACCTACACCCGCGCGGTCACCCAGGAGGTCGTCCGGCTGCACGCGCCGAACGCCTTCCTGATGCGCACCGCGCGCGAACCGGTCGAGCTGGGCCGGTACCGCATCCCGGCCGGCACCGAGCTGCTCTACAGCCTCACCGCGATCCACCGCGACCCCGCGCTGTACCCGGAGCCGCTCCGCTTCCACCCCGGCCGCTGGTACGGCGACGGCCGGGCGACGGGCGCGGCCGGCGGCGGGGGCGCGGTCCGGCAGGCGTTCCTGCCGTTCGGGGCCGGCAAGCACAAGTGCATCGGCGAGGCCTTCGCGTGGGCCGAGCTGACCGTGGCCGCCGCCGCCATCCTGCGCCGCTGGCGCCCGACGGCCGTCGCCGGTGCGCGGGCCCGCGAGGTGGTGTGGACGACCGTCCAGGCCCAGGGCCTGCGGGTGCGGCTCACCCCGCGCGGCGGACGCGCGCCGCACGCCTCCGGCCTGCGCCGCACGCCGTCGGCGGGCCTCGACGACACGCCCGCCCAAAGGATCCCGATCATCGGTCCCCGCCGGCCCGACTCCGCCCCGCGCCGGTCCGACTCCGCCCCGCGCGGTCCGCACGGCTCACAAGGCGCGGACGGCCCGCGACCGGGCGAGGGGTGTCCGGTGGCCGCCGCCGGTCCGGCGGCCCCCGGCGGAGCGGCCGTCCCGGTCGAACCGCTGCGGCCCCCGGGCTCGGCGGGGCCCCGACGCCCGGCCGTGCTCCCCGCCCAGTCCTCGCTCGCCACCCGCCGGTCCGCGGCCGCGGACCGCGCGCACGTGAGGGCGCCGCAGACCGCCGCCCGGCCGGCCGAGCGCAGCGCCGCACGCACCGGTTCCCCCCGTGCCGGCGGCGCCACCCGAAGCATCACGGCCCTCCCCGCGCGCCCGGCCACCTACCTGGGCCCGCTCACCACCCTCGTGCCGGTCACCACACTGGGACCACCCGCGATCGTCCGGCAGATCACCACGGCCGGGCGGCTCGCCGCCGCCCCCCGGCCCGAGGCGCGGCCCTTCCCGGCCACGCCCCCGGCCGCCCGGCGCGCGCCCCACGCGCTGCGCCCGCAGGACGAGCCGCGCGCGCCGGGCGAACTGCACGCCGCCGAGGCCCGGCACAGCGCATGGGCGCTCGCCCACGGCCTGCTCGCCCCGGAGGACCTCGCCCGCTACCACACCTACGCGCTGCCCGAGCTGATCGGCCACTCGTACCCCCGCGCCCGCGACACCGAGCTGGACCTGCTGATCGACATCCTCGGCTGGTTCACCATCCTCGACGACCGCTTCGACGGCCCGCCCGGCCGCGACCCCGTCGAGGCCCGTGCGATCGTCGAGCCCCTGCTCGCCGTCCTCGCCGGGCGGCCCGTCCCCACGGGCACCTCCCAACCCCACCTGCTCGACGCCTGGCGGGAGTTGTGGCAGCGCCAGAGCGCCCCCATGCCGCCCGGCTGGCGGCGGCGCGCCGCCACCGAGTGGCGCTCGTGCCTGGAGACCTTCCTCGCCGAGACCGCCCACCGGGCCGCCCGCACCCAGCCCGACCTCGCCGAGACGGTGCGGCTGCGCCGCCATGCGAGCTGCCTCTACCCGTTCATGGACATACTGGAGCACGTCCACGGCGGCGAGGCACCGGCCGGACTGCACGCGGACCCCGCGCTGCACCGCCTGCGCGCGAACACCGCCGACGCGGCGACGCTGATCAACGACCTCTACTCGGCGGACCGCGAGGAACGCCAGAACGTCGCGGCCTTCAACACCGTGCTCACCCTGCAACGGATCCGCGGCTGCACCCGCAGCCGGGCCGCCCGCGCGGTCGGGGCCCGGATCGACCGGCTGACGGCGCAGAGCGAGGAGCTGCGCCGCAGTCTGCAGGTGCGGCACCCGGCGGGCCGGTGGTACCTCGACGGCACCCGGGAACTGGTCGAGGGCGTCTACGCCTGGACCAGCACCAGCCGCCGCTACACCGGGGAGGACACCGCGCACTGATCCCGGTCGGCGGCCGTCCGACCGCACCGGACCGGTCCCGGCCGCCACCCGGCCGGGACCGCCCGGAAGGGCTCGGGTCGGCCCGGCCGCACCCAGGGTGTCCCGGTCACTTCCGGCCGCCGAGGGCGAACAGCAGCAGCACGAACCCCGCGAACAGGTGGGTGGCGAAGATGTAGATGCCCGCCCGGATCAGCATGGCCTTGCGCCGTGCCTTCTCCTCCCGGGTGGCGCTGTCCTCCCGCCCGCGCTCGCCGGTGTTCTCACTCATGGCCGGGCACTCCTTCGCTCGACGGGCCGGTCATCGGTTGCCCGCGGGCGAGGCCCCGGCCTGCGGCGCGCGCAGCTCGGTGAGCAGCGTGCCCTGGTCGGTGATCAGCTCGGTCAGGATCCGCCGCGCGGCGCGCAGCAGTTCGGCGACGTCCGGCGTGCTCAGGGCGTAGACGACGGTGTTGCCCTCGCGGGTCGCCGTGACCAGCTGGGTGCGGCGCAGCACCGCGAGCTGCTGGGAGAGGTTCGAGGGCTCGATCTCGATCGCGGCCAGCAGTTCGCGCACCGGGCGCGGTCCGTCCTGGAGCAGCTCCAGGACGCGGATGCGCACCGGGTGCCCGAGCGTGCGGAAGAACTCCGCCTTCGCCTGGTACAGCGGGACCGGCATCGTCCGTCACTCCCTGCTCGTCGCCGGATGGGGTCCGGACGGGCCGTGGATCGGCCTGTTCGGCGGGAAGCATCATCGTTGCAGGTGAAGATTTCTTCAAGTCGTCACGGTCGGCCGGCCGCGCGGGAGGGAAGGAACGGGCGGAAACAGGACGGGCCCGGGGTGACTCGCACCCCGGGCCCGCCCACCCCCGTCAGTCCGCTAGGACCGCGTCATCAGCCGGGCACCACGACGTCGATGGTCACCGGAGCCGGGGACCACGGGAAGGTGGCGGCGCTGAAGCTGCCGTGCACGGTCGAGCCGGCCGGCACGGTGCCGCTCACGCCGGGAACCTTGACGGTGCTGCCGGCGAAGTGGGCCGGGCCGCTGACGGTGCCGAGCGAGGCGCCGCCGACGACGTTGCCGGAGATGCTGGTGATCAGGTCGACGCTCGGCGGCCACGGGGTGCCCGGGCTCGGCGGGCCGGCCAGGCTGATCTCGCCGTACAGCTGGACGCTGTCGCCGGTGATCTCCGCGCACACCCGGGTCGACAGGCCGGCCTGCAGGCCGGAGGCGCCGCAGGTCACGGTGGTGCCGGTGGTGGTGGTCTGGGCCGCGTTCGCCTGGGCCGGGACGGCCAGCAGGGCCGCCGCGCCGGCGATGCCGGCCGCGGTCAGGGTGAGTCGGTTCATCCGCATGATTCCGCTCCTCCGCTTTCTTCTCTTCGTTCTCATGGGCATCTCAGTGCCACATGTGACATGTCACATGTGGCATGTCGAAACTCTGACAGATGAATCGCATGCCGAAAAGGACCAAGATCCAAACAGTTGATGATCAGACTGGAAACTGGCCTTGGATGGCGTGATCAAGGCCTTGACCAGTGCCGATGCCTCCCGCTACTCCCCGAGGGGCAGCCGGTCCACCCCCAGCCACCGGGCGTTCTCGATCGCCATGTCCATGAACGCGAGCGCGTCGGCCCGCCGGACGAACGGGTTCGGGTAGAGCGAGCGCCCCCGCCCGCCGGCGCGGATCCGCAGGCACTCGTCCACGATCCGGTGCCACCGCTCGTCGAACACCGCCCGGGCGTACTCGCCGGCGCCGCGCTTGGAGGCGATCCGCCCGGTGGCCAGCGTGTAGTGCAGCCGGCTCACCCCGAGCACGCCCCAGACCGGCCCCGACCCGTTCAGGCAGGCCAGCCCCGGGCGCGACGCCAACCGGGACGAGCGCCGCCACCACGGGCGCCAGTACTCCTCCAGGTTGGCGACCGTCCAGCCGGCCAGCTCCTCCGGATTGGTGTCGATCATCAGTTCCTGGGCCCGCGGCCCGCACAGCGTGACGCCGTGCCGCGCCAGCGTGTGCCAGAGCACCGGCGTGCGGTCCGAGGCGACCCGGTGCCGGACCGTCCCCCCGAACACGTGCGGACCCGGTGGCGCCTGCGCGGGCGGGCCCGCCAGCTCGTCCCAGGTGAGGTAGGGCCCGTCGAAGGCGGGGCGCGGATAGCGCACCGCGAGCAGGGCGTGCGCGCGTTCCAGCCCGCCGAGCTGCTCCGCCGTGACCGGATCCGCGGTCACGGCCACGAAGTCGATGTCGCTCCGTGCCGGGTGGAAGTCGTCCAGGGCCGTCGAACCGACCACGTACAGGCCCTCGACCAGCCCGGGCGAGGCGGCGTCGGCCAGGGCCAGGTAGGCATCGGCGATCTCGTGTACGAGAGGGTGCACAGTCACGGCGGAAAGCCTGCCATCAGGATGACCCTCCGTGTCCGCTCGTTTCCGCTGAGGATCGGCGCGTGTTGATCGCTCGTGCACCCTCTTCGCGCCACCCTCGCCCCTTTTCGCGCCACCCCCGCGCCACCTTCGGCCTCCCTCCGCCCCCTCGGGGACCTCCGGAACCCTCCGGCCGGTCGGGTCCGGCCCGTTCGCGGACCGGCTCGGCGCGATTCCGGTCCACTGCCGTGGCATGCGTGATCGCGGGTGACCGCGCGCCGCGGGAGGCCGAGCGCTCCAAGGGGCCGCGGACCGTCCGTCAGGAGCCGGCCAGCGAGGCGCGGAGGGCGTCGACCCGGTGGACGGCCTCGGTGAACCCGGCTTCGTCGAGCCGGCCGCTGTCGAGGGCGGCGGCGAGGGCCGCGACGGCGGCGTCGCCCTGCCCGACCTCGCGGCCGGAGCAGAGCAGGAGGTCCATCCCGGCGTCGGCGGCGGCGACCGCCCGCTCGCCGGCGTCACCGAAGGAGGCGAGCGCGCCGGCCTCCAGGGCGTCGGTGATGGTCACCCCGCGGAAGCCGAGCCGCTCGCGCAGCTCGCCGTGGACGACGGCGCGCGACAGGCCGGCCGGGCGGTAGGCGTCCAGGGCCGGGTAGACCGCCCAGGAGGCCATCACCAGCCGGACCCCGGCGGCGATGGCGGCGCGGTACGGCTCCTCGCCGCGCGCCCGCAGGTCCGCGAGCGGGACGGGGAGGACGACGGGTTCGGCATCGGTGTTCGCGCCGGCCGGGGCGGCGCCGAGGCCCGGGAAGTGCTTGGCCGTCGCGGCCACCCCCAGGCTCTGCTGCGCGGCGAGGAAGGCGGAACCCAGTTCGGCGACCACCTCCGGCTTCTGGCTGTACGAGCGCTCGAAGTGGTCGATGAAGTCGTCGGGCGCGTCGTAGACGTCGAGCACGGGCGCGAGGTTGACGTTCAGGCCCGCCCCGCTCAGGGTGCGGGCCGCTCCGGCCCCGGCGCCGGCGGCCGCACCGGCCGGGTCGGGGGCCAGGCCGGTCTGCTTGGCGGAGAGCTCCGGGGCGCCGGGCAGCCGGCGGATCCGGCCGCCCTCCTGGTCGGTCATCAGCAGCAGCGGCGCGGCGGACGGGGCCTCGGCCGCGGCCTGCCGCAACTGGCCGACGGCCGCCTGGAGCTGGGGCAGTGAGGGGACGTTGTCCTTGAAGAAGATGACGCCGGCGGCGCGGCCCGCGCGGATGGTGCTCAGCAGTTCGGGCGGCGGGGTGGGCCCGGGGTACGAGTAGACCACCCGCCGGCCGGCGAGCTGGAGCGCATCGGTGGTGGACACGGGGATGGTCCTCTCCGTAGGGGTGGAGTGGGTCGGAACCGTCGCCGCGGGTTCGGTCCCCTCCCCGGGGGGATCCGCCGCTGCGCCCCGGACGGGCAGGGCGAGCGGGGAGAGCGGGGACAGCGGGGTGGACGAGGCGGACGGGGCCAGCGCGGAGAGCAGCAGGGCGAGCAGGGCGAGACGGATCGTTCGGCGGGATATCGGCATCCGGCCTCCCTCGGTCGGTCGGGTCCGGGCGGTCCGGGGAGCGGCTCGCGTCCGGGTTCACCCGGCGCGCCCCGGCCGGGACGGCGGGGCGGCGGGGCGGCGGGGCGGCTGCGGCGCGCCCGCCGTCGGCACCCCGCGCGGTGCGCGAGGTGCCACCAGCCTCACCCGGGCAACGGTCGGCCCGCCTCCCGGAGCAGCCGTCCGAGGACGGCGACGCCCTCCTCGATCTCGCCGGGCGCGACGGCCGCGTAGCCGAGGACGAGCCCGGGCGGGTGCGGCAGGCGGGCGTGCCAGGACAGCGGTTGCACCTTGACGCCACGGGCCAGCGCCGCCGCGGCGAGCTCGGTGTCGGTGCGGCCCGCGCCGTCGGGGAAGGTGACCGTGAGGTGCAGCCCGGCCGCCGCGCCGTGCACGACGGCGCCGGGCAGATGGGCGGCGACGGCCGCGGTCATCGCGTCGCGGCGGCGCCGGTGGCGCGGGCGCAGCAGCCGCAGGTGGCGTTCCAGCGCACCGGAGTCCATCAGGTGGGCGAGGACGAGTTGCGGCAGCGCCGGGTTGCCGAGGTCGCTGAGCCGCTTGGCGTCGACCAGCAGGTCCCGGTAGCGGGCGGGGGCGAGCATCCAGCCGGTGCGCAGCGCGGGGGCGAGGAGCTTGGAGACGCTGCCGAGGTAGAGGACCTGCTCGGGGAGGACGCCGCGCAGTGCGGGCACCGGCGGGCGGTCGTAGCGGTGTTCGGCGTCGTAGTCGTCCTCGATGACGAGCCCGCCCTCGGCCGCCCACCGGAGCAGTTCGCGACGGCGGGCGCCGCCGAGCACCACGCCGGTCGGGAACTGGTGGGCGGGGGTGAGCAGGACGGCGCGGGCGCCGGTGGCGCGCAGCGCGTCGACCCGGATGCCCTCGGTGTCGACGGGGACCGGCGGGGTGGCGGTGATCCGGTGGCCGAGGTGCTGCCGGGTGCCGAGGGAGCCCGGGTCCTCGACGGCGACGACGTCGAGGCCGACCGTGCGGAGCACCTCGCCGGCCAGGGCGAGCGCCTGGGCGGCCCCGGCCACGACGAGGACGTCCTCGGGGTCGGCGCGGATGCCGCGGTTGCGGCCGAGCCAGTCGGCGACCGCGCGGCGCAGCGCGGGGGTGCCGCGCGGGTCGCCGTAGCCGAGGTCCCGGGCGGCGAGGTCGTGGAGGACGGCGCGTTCGGCGCGCAGCCAGGCGGTGCGGGGGAAGGCGGCGAGGTCCGGGACTCCGGGCGAGAGGTCGATCCGGGCGGGGGCGTTGCGCAGGGTGTCGAAGCCGGCCGGGACGAGCGGGCCGTCGAACGGCGAACCGGGCGGCGACGCGGCGACGCGGGCGGGGCCGGGTACGGGGGCGGGCACGCGGGCGGGGACGGGGGGCGGCTGGGGCGCCGAGGGGTGGGGGAACGGGTCGACCACGACGGTGCCACCCCTGCCCCGGCCCGCGATCCGGCCCTCCTCGGCGAGCCGGCGGTAGGCGTCGGTGACCACGCCGCGGGAGACCCGCAGGTCGGCGGCGAGCAGGCGGGTGGCGGGCAGGCGGCTGCCCGCCGGCAGCCGGCCGTCGGCGATCGCCTGCCGCAGCCGGCGGGCCAGCCAGTCGGCGAGTCCGCCGGCCGCAGCCTCGCGGGGGTCGAGCTGGAGGAAGTCGGCACCGGCCGTTGTGGACCTGTCGACCGGCCATTCATTGGACCTGGGCACGGGTCCATTATTTCGGGAGGGTGGAGGCATGACCACGAGCACCCCGCAGTCCGCCGCGCTCCGCCCCGAGCCGGCCGCCGACGCCGCCCCCGCTGCCGCCGCCGACACCGGCTACGTCCACGGCTACTCCCCCACCGAGGCCCGGCGCCTCGGCGAGCAGGCCGACACCCTGGCCGCCCTGCTGCACGCCGGCACCTCCTACCCGGCGGGCAGCCGGGTCCTGGAGGTCGGGTGCGGCGTCGGCGCGCAGACGGTGCACCTGCTGACCGCCAACCCCGGCGTGCTGCTGACCGCCGCCGACGTCTCGGCGGACTCGCTCGCCCGGGCCCGGGACCGGGTCGCCGGGCAGCTGCCCGGCGCGGACGTCCGCTGGCACTGCGGCGATCTGCACCGGTTGCCCTTCCCCGACGGCTCCTTCGACCACCTCTTCGTCTGCTTCGTCCTGGAACACCTCGCCGACCCGGCGGCGGCGCTGGCCGCGCTGCGCCGGCTGCTACGGCCCGGCGGCACCGTCACCGTGATCGAGGGCGACCACGGCTCGGCGTTCTTCCACCCGCGCGGCGCGGCGGCGCAGCGCGTCGTCGACCACCTGGTCCGGCTCCAGGCGGACGGCGGCGGGGACGCCCTGATCGGGCGCCGGCTGTACCCGCTGCTCACCGGCGCCGGGTTCCGGGACGTCGCGGTGGGACCGCGCACGGTGTACGCGGACGGCGCCCGGCCGGCGCTGGTCGAGGGGTTCACCCGGCGCACCTTCGTGGCGATGGTCGAGGCGGTGCGGGGCGAGGCGGTCGAGGCCGGGCTCAGCACGGCGGAGGCGTTCGACCGGGGCGTCGCGGAGCTGCGCCGCGCGGCGGAGCCGAACGGGACCTTCCACTACACCTTCTTCAAGGCGGTCGCGGTCAACCCCTGAGCGGTGGTCACCCGGGGCCGTCGCCGAGGGTGGCGAGCACCGTCCGCAGGGCGTCGACGAAGGCGGCGGTCCGCGCCGCGTCCAGGCCGGCCAGGACGCGGCGCTCGGTGGCGAGGTGGTCGGGCAGGGCGCGGTCCATCAGGGCGTACCCCTCGTCGGTGAGCGCGACCTCGCGGCTGCGGCCGTCGGAGCCGCTGGGGGTGCGGGTGACCAGGCCGCGGGCCTCCAGCCGGTCGAGGCGCTGGCTGATCGCCCCGGAGGTGACCATCGCGGACTGCATCAGGCCGGTCGGGGTGAGCCGGTACGGCGGGCCGCTGCGCCGCAGGGTGGCGAGCACGTCGAAGGAGGCGGCGTCGAGGTCGTGCCGGGCGAAGGTCTCCTTCAGCTCGGCGTCGACCAGGCGGCTCAGCCGCTTGAGGCGGCCGATCACCTCCATCGGGGAGACATCGAGGTCGGGACGCTCCGCGCCCCACTGCCGGACCACCCGGTCCACATGATCTTCGCGCTCTGCCATGCCCTCCACCCTAAACGATGCCTTAGCGGTGAGATACCTCACAGCACCCGACCGCCCACTCCCCGCCCAGATTCCTTAGCGCTGAGATACATTGGCTTAGTGCTAAGGAATCGACTCGCCGTCGTGCTGCTGACCGCCCTCGCGCCCGCCATCTGGGGCTCCACCTACCTCGTCACCACCGAACTGCTGCCGCCCGGGCGGCCGCTGCTCGCCGGAGTGCTCCGCGCCCTGCCCGCCGGACTGCTGCTGATCGCCCTCACCCGCCGTCTGCCGAAGGGCAGCTGGTGGTGGCGCTCGCTCGTCCTCGGAGCCCTGAACATCGGCGCCTTCTTCGCCCTCCTCTTCGTCGCCGCCTACCGCCTGCCCGGCGGGGTCGCCGCCACCGTCGGCGCCGTCCAGCCGCTGATCGCCGCGGGCCTGTCGGCCGCGCTCCTCGGCGACCGCCTCTCCGCGCGCACCCTCGTCTCCGGCATCGCCGGGGTGGCCGGGGTCAGCCTGCTCGTACTGCGCGCCAACGCCCAGCTGGACGCCCTCGGCATCGTGGCCGCACTCGGCGGCGCGGTGGTGATGGCCACCGGCGTCGTCCTCTCCAAGCGCTGGACCTCGCCGGCCCCGCTGCTCGCCACCACCGGCTGGCAGCTCACCGCGGGCGGCCTGCTGCTCCTTCCGGTCGCGCTGCTGGTCGAAGGGCCGCCGCCGTCCCACCTCACCGGCGCCAACCTGCTCGGCTACGGCTACCTGAGCCTGATCGGCGCGGCCGTCGCGTACGCACTCTGGTTCCGCGGCATCCGCGCCCTGCCGCCCACCTCGGTCACCTTCCTCGGCCTGCTCAGCCCCGTGGTCGCCACCGCGCTCGGCTGGCTGGTGCTCGGCCAGGACCTCGCGCCCGTCCAGGCCGTCGGCGCGCTGATCGTGCTCGGCTCGCTCGTCGCCGCGCAGACCCAGCGGCCGCACACCCCGTCGAAGGTCGTCGCCGGGGCACCCGCCGCGGCTGCCACCGGCACCCGCGACCGCCAGACCGTCTGACCGTCCCCCGTTTCCCTCCCGACCGACCTCCAGGAGAACTCCCATGCGCATCACCGTGTTCGGCGCGAGCGGCAACGTCGGCAGCCGGGTCGTGGCCGAGGCCGCCGCCCGCGGCCACCGGGTCACCGCCGTGCTGCGCGACCCCTCCCGCCCGCACCGGCTCCCGCCGACGGTCGCGACCGCCACCGGTGACGCCCGCGACCCCGCCGACGTCCGCCGCCTCGCCGCCGGCCAGGACCTGCTGGTCGCGGCCACCCGACCGGCCCCCGGGCACGAGGACGAACTGGCCACCGCGACCAAGGGCCTGCTGGCCGGCCTGGCCGGAACGGGCGTGCGGCTGCTGGTCGTCGGCGGCGCCGGCAGCCTCACCCTGCCCGGCGGCAACGGCGTCACCCTGGTGGACGCCCCGGACTTCCCCGCCGCCCTGCGCCCGATCGCCGACGCCTGCGGCGAGCAGCTCGCCCTCTGCCGCGCGGACGCCGAGGCCGACTGGACCTACCTCAGCCCGGCCGCCCTGCTCGAACCGGGTGAGCGGACCGGCCGCTACCGGCTGGGCCGCGACGAACTCCTCGTCGGCCCGGACGGCACCTCGGCCATCTCCATGGAGGACTTCGCCGTCGCCCTCCTCGACGAGGCCGAGCACCCCGCCCACCACCGCCTCCGCTTCACCGTCGGCTACTGAAGCCTCCCCCGGGAGGGGGGCCGACCTGAAGCTGACTTACCGTCAAGGGTGGTCCAGGCACCCGGGGGAAGACGGGGGCCTACTGGATCGACCACGACCGTTCCGGCGGCCATGATCGACCCATGACCACGCCGAGCACATGGACCACCTCCGCCGCACCCACCACACCCACCGCACGGACCGGCCGGATGCGCCGCCCCGGGCTCTCCGCCCTCGGCCGACGCACCGCGGCGCTACTCGCCTTCGTCGCGCTGGCCCAGACGGCGGGCACGGCCGGCTCCGTCGCGGTCCCCACCGGACCGGCCTCGGCCGCCGTCCCCGCCCGCTACGCCCACCAGCGGCTCGACTGGCAGCCCTGCGCGGACGAGGCCGCGCTGGAGTGCGCCACCATGACCACGCCCCGGGACTGGCATCATCCCGGGCGTGGCCCCGACCTCACCGTCGCGGTCTCGCGGCACCGCGCGAGCGAGCCCGGCCGGCGGATCGGCACCCTGCTGACGGCCGCCGGCGGCCCCGGCGGCAAGGGCCTGCTGCGCCCGGCGGACTTCGTCACCAAGGCGCCCGCGCTGGGCGCCGCCTACGACGTCGTGGGCTTCGACCAGCGCGGCGTCGGCCGGAGCACCCGGGCCGTCTGCCAGACGCCCGCGGAGTTCCAGGCGTTCTTCGCCGGGGACTTCCGCGACGACACGCCGGCCGACCGGGCCCGGGTGATCGCCGCCTCGCGCGGGTTCGCCGCCGACTGCGAGCGGCGCAGCGAGGGCCTGCTCCCCTATCTGACGACCGAGCAGACCGCCCGGGACCTCGACCTGCTGCGCGCCCTGCTCGGCGAGCGCCGGGTCAGCTTCTTCGGGCCCTCCTACGCCACCAGGATCGGCGCGTACTATGCGACGCTCTTCCCGCAGCGGGTCGAGCGGATGGTGCTGGACAGCAACACCGGTTTCGACGGCACCTGGGAGCGGTTCCAGCAGCGGCTGCCGATGAGCTTCCAGCGCCGGTTCGAGGAGGACTTCCTGCCCTGGCTGGCCGCCCGGGACGCCACCTACCACTACGGCACGACCGCCACCGAGGTGAAGGCCCGCTGGGAGGCACGCCGGGTGGCCCTGCGCGAGCACCCGGTCGTCGACGGCCCGCTCACCATCGGGCCCAACCAGTTCGACAACGGTGCCATCCAGGTCGTCTACCGCGCGAACAACTTCCCCCTCCTGGCCACCGCGCTGACCGCGCTCGACGACTGGCCGAACGCCGAGCCCTCCGCCCGCACCGCCGCCCGGCTGGTCTTCGGCCAGTACCTCGACCCGGAGTTCCTCGCCGAGTACTTCGCCGTCACCTGCAACGACACACCGTGGACCCGCGACCTGTCCGTATGGGCGGAGCGGGGCGCCGAGAGCACCGCGCGCTGGCCGCTGGTCGGGGCCCGCATGCTCGCCTTCTCCGCGGTCTGCGCCTCCTGGCCGGCGCCGACGGCGCCGCCGGTGCGGGTCACCGGCGCGGGTCTGCCGCCGACCCTGATGCTCAACTCGGTGCACGACCCCGCGACCCCCATCGAGGCCGCGCTGTCCGCGCACCGGGCGCTGCGCGGCTCGCGCCTGGTGACGGTCACCGGCAACGGGGACCACGGCCAGTACCCAGGGCCGAACCCGTGCGTGCGCTCCACCGTGGAGTCCTACCTGCTCGCCGGGACGCTTCCGCCCGACGACCTCACCTGCCCGTCACCGGAGGCGGGCTGACCCGCCCGCCGGAGCGCGGGAGCTCGCCCGCCCCGGCCGGCGCACGCCCTTCGCGATCCCCGGACGGCGGTGGCGGCCCCCTGGTAGCTTGCCCGTGCAGCGTCAACTGATCTGACGCCCAGCCGATTTGACCATTCGTCCGAGGGGGGACCTGGGAGATGTCGCACCGTCCGCTGTCCGCACTGCTCGCCGTCCTGCTCGCCCTGCTGGGCACGGCCGCACTCGCACCGGCCGCCGCCTCGGCACCGGCCACCGTCCCAACGCCGGCCGCACCGACCGCCGAAACCACGCAGGCCGCACAGACCGCCGGTCTCGACCCCGCCACCAACCCCGTCCTCGCCGCCGGCTGGTCCGACTGGCAGGACCTGGGCGGCGCGGCGATCAGCGCCCCGGCCGTCTCGTCCTGGGCCACCGGCCGACTCGACCTGTTCGTCGTCGGTGGCGACAACGCCCTCTGGCACCGCTGGTACGACAACGGCACCTGGTACGCCTGGGAGTCCCTCGGGGGCAAGCTGACCGGCAATCTGTCGGCCGTCTCCTGGGGCCCCGGCCGCATCGACGTCGTCGGCTCCGACTACACCGGCTCCCACCTGGTCCACCGCTGGTACGACAACGGCACCTGGTACGACTGGGAGGACCTCAGCGGCGGTGTGACGGCGGTCAACCCCGCCATCAGCTCCCAGGGCCTCGGAAAGCTCGACCTCTTCATCGACAACGGCCAACTGCTCCACCGGTCCTACGCCAACGGCGCCTGGACCGGCTGGGAGAGCCTCGGCGGCGGCCTCGCCAGCGCGCCGGCCGCGGTCTCCTGGGGCCCCGGCCGCATCGACGTCGTCGGCCGTGCCACCGACGGCCGGCTCCGCCACACCTGGTACAGCAACGGCCTCTGGGCCGCCTGGGAGACGCTTCCCGCCCAGATCAGCGGCAACCCGGCGCTCTCCTCCCGGGGAGTCGGCCGGCTGGACGTCTTCGCCGCCGGCCCGGGCAGCCACATCTGGCAGAGCTCCTACGATTCCACCGGATGGCACCAGTGGAGCGACGTCGGTGCCGTCGGAGTCCCGGTGGCGGGCGCCGTCTCCTGGGCCGCCGACCGGATCGACCTGTTCACCCTGGGCACGCAGAACCAGGTCGAGCGCAAGTGGTACTCCTGACCATCGCCGCACACCGGCCCTGACCGCCCCCGGCCGACGCCCGGACATGGCCGTCCGCGGCGGATCCTCCCCCCGGAGGACCCGCCGCGGGCGTTGCCGGCCGGCGGACGGGCGGCCCTCAGCGGGTCAGGGGCGGTCGAGCGTGATGGAGTTGATCGGCGTCAGATCGGCGTAGACGCCCGTCTGGGCGGCCAGGTCCTCGCCGCAGCCGGTGCCGTTGGAGCCGGTGCACAGGTGGGCGTGCGCCCCGCCGGACTGGTTGTTGAGCACCCAGTGCCGGCCGATCTGGTTGCGGAGGTTGTGGGCGCCGTAGCTCCAGAAGACGTCGGTCGGCGGCCTGCTGGTGTCGGCGTCCTGGGCGTAGACGCAGACCGCCCCGTACGGACAGCCGTCCCAGGAGCCGTCGGCGGCCCGGGCGCCGGAGGCCCCCGCCGTGGTGGCGGCAACGGCCGCGAGGGCGAGCGCGGCGGCGGCGTGCAGGATCTTGCGCATGGTGGTTCTCCCTCAGGTGCTGGTCCGGCCCGTTGTCCGGCCGGTGCTCAGCAGCGTAGGAAGCAGCCGCCCGCCCCGGTCCCTGACGGATGACAGGGTGCCGGGGCGGGCGGGACGGGCGGGACGGGCGCGGCGGGCGAGCGGAGCGGTCAGCGCTGCGCGGCGAAGGTGTCGCAGCGGGCCGGGTCGCCGGTGCGGTAGCCGGTGGTGAACCAGGTCTTGCGCTGGTCGGAGGAGCCGTGGGTCCAGGTGTCGGGGTCGATCCGGCCGGTGGCCTGCTTCTGGATCCGGTCGTCGCCGACGGCCGCCGCGGCGTCCAGGCCCTGGGCGATGTCCTGGTCGGTGAGAGTGCTGATCAGCGGCCGTCCGGTGGAGGCCTGCGGGGTGGTGGTGGCGTGGTGGGCCCAGACGCCCGCGTAACAGTCGGCCTGGAGCTCCAGTTTGACCGAGGCGCTGTCCCGGCCCTGCCGGTCCTGGCCGACCTTCTGCATCGTGCCGGTCAGGTTCTGGATGTGGTGGCCGTACTCGTGGGCGACGACGTAGGCCTCGGCGAACGGGCCGCCGCGCGCGCCGAAGCGGGTGGACAGCTCGTCGAAGAAGCCGAGGTCGAAGTAGGCGCGCCGGTCGCCGGAGCAGTAGAACGGGCCGACGGCCGAGCTCGCCGCGCCGCAGGCGGTGGAGACCCGGCCGGTGAACAGGACCGTCTCGGCGGGCCGGTAGGCCACGCCGGACTTGGGCAGCTGGCCGCCCCAGTAGTCCTGGAGGCTGTTGGTGACCGCGACGATCCGGCAGTCCTGGCGACGATTGGCGTCGGCACCCGTCTTGCAGGCCTGCTGCACCTCCCCCGCGGTGGTGGTCCGGCCGGACCCGGCGCTCGATCCGCCGCCGTCGGAGAGCCCGAGGATGCTGGGGTCGACGCCGAAGAGCACCGCGATCAGCACGGCGACCAGACCGACCGCGCCACCGCCGATGGCGATCTTCCCGCCGGGGATGCCGCGCCGGTCGTCCACCTGCGAGGTGTCGAGGTCGCCCTGGTCGTCGAACTGCATTCCGGTCCGTCCCTTGTGGTGCCGACGGCGCCCGCGGCGCCGGGCGGCCGGGCCCGGCCGCCCGGCCACGGTAGCGGCTCCGCGGGCCGCCGCCGAAAACGGACGCGCAGGTCAGCAGCGGTTCCCCGGGGCAACGGAACGGTCGGTGACCTGCCGTGGCGAGGCCGTCACCCGCTGCCGGGAGACGGAGCGTTTCGCAGCCGCCGGCCCGGCCGTCAGGGACGCCTCGGTCCGGCGTCGCACCTCCTCCGGGAGACCCGGCGCCGGGCCACCGGGCCACCGAGGTGCTCCCGACGGCCCGGCGCCGGCCAGGACACGCCCTACCGGACGGCGGCCGGTGCCGGGGCGTACCCGGCCGGCCGGGTGGTGAAGGTGCCCCGGCCCTGGGTGCAGCTGCGCAGGGCGGTCGCGTAGCCGAACAGCTCGGCGAGCGGCACCACGGCCGTCACCACCGCCGTCCCGCCGCGCGGGGCCGAGCCCCGGACGCGGCCCCGGCGGGCGGCGAGGTCACCGAGGACCCCGCCCACCGACTCCTGCGGCACGGTCACCGTCACCTCGGCGACCGGCTCCAGCAGCACCATCCGGCAGGCCCGCAGGGCCTCGCGCAGCGCCAGCCGGCCGGCGGTGCGGAAGGCGAGCTCCGAGGAGTCCTTCGGGTGGGTGGCCCCGTCGGTCAGCACGACCCGCAGGCCGGTGACCGGGTGGCCGCCCAGCGGGCCCTCCGCGAGCGCGTCCCGGCAGCCCGCCTCGACCGCCTGGACGTACTCCTTCGGCACCCGCCCGCCGGTGACGGCGGACGCGAACACGAATCCCCCTTCCTGCTGCCCGGCCGGGCCGTCCAGCGGTGCCACGTCGAGCACCACGTGGGCGAACTGGCCAGCGCCGCCGTCCTGTTTGACGTGCCGGTGGACGTGCCCGGTGACCCCGCGTTCCACGGTCTCCCGGTGGGCCACCTGCGGGCGGCCGACGGCCACCTCCAGTCCGAGCCGGCGGATCCGCTCCACCGCCACCTCCAGGTGCAGTTCGCCCAGCCCGGACAGCACCCGCTGCCCGGTCTCCGGGTCGGTGCGGACGACCAGCGACGGGTCCTCCTCGGCGAGCCGGGCGAGCGCGACGGCCAGCCGGTCGGTGTCGACCGTGCGCCGCGCCTCCACGGCCACCGTCACCACCGGCACCGCCGTGACGGCGGGCTCCAGGACCACCGGCGCTGCGGGTGCGCAGAGCGTCGCGCCGGCGCGTGCCGCCTTGACGCCGATCACCGCGACGATGTCCCCGGCCACGGCCGTGTCCGTCTCGGTGTGGTTGTCGGCCTGCACCCGCAGGATCCGGGCGATCCGTTCGGTGCGACCGGTGCCGGCGTCCAGCACGGTGTCCCCCTTGCGCAGCGTGCCCGCGTACAGCCTCAGATAGGTGAGCCGGCCGGTGGCGGTGACGTTCACCTTGAACACCAGTGCGGTGAGCGGCCCGCCGGGATCGGCGGACCGTTCCACCTCCGTACCGTCGGCCGTCCCGCCCGCCGTGCCGACCGCGGCGCCGCGCACCGCCGGGACGTCCAGCGGTGACGGCAGGTAGGCCGTGACGGCGTCCAGCAGCGGCTCGATCCCGCGGTTGCGGTAGGCCGAGCCGCACAGCACCACCACGGCCTCGCCGCTACGGGTGAGGTCCCGCAGCGCCGCGGCCAGGGTCACGGTGGAGAGCGCCGAGTGCTCGACGTACTCCTCCAGCGCGGCCGGATGGAGCCCGGCCACCGCCTCGTCCAGCAGCCGGCGCCGTCGCCCGGCCTCGGCCCGCAGCCCGTCGGGCACCGTCCCCTCCCGGAAGCCGTCCCGGTCGGGGCCGTCGTCCCAGGTCAGGGCACGCATCGTCAGCAGGTCGACGACACCGGTGAAGCCGCCCTCCCGTCCGATCGGCAGCTGGACGGCGAGCGGGGCGGGGTGCAGCCGCTCCCGGACGGAGGCGACGGCCGCGTCCAGGTCGGCGCCGGCCCGGTCCATCTTGTTGACGAACGCGATCCGCGGCACGCCGTGCCGGTCGGCCTGGCGCCAGACGCTCTCGCTCTGCGGTTCCACGCCCGCGACGGCGTCGAACACCGCGACCGCCCCGTCCAGCACCCGCAGGGAGCGCTCGACCTCGTCGGCGAAGTCGACGTGGCCGGGGGTGTCGATGAGGTTGATCCGGTGACCGTCCCAGACGCAGGCAACGGCCGCCGCGGAGATGGTGATGCCCCGCTCGCGTTCCTGCGGGTGGCAGTCGGTGACGGTGGTGCCGTCGTGGACCTCGCCGCGCCGGTGGGTCTCGCCGGTCAGGAAGAGGATCCGCTCGGTGACGGTGGTCTTGCCCGCGTCCACATGGGCGAGGATGCCCAGGTTGCGGACGGCGGCGATGGTGGTGGTGACGTCGGTGCGCATGGCCCGGTTCCTTTCGAAGCTCTCGGGACGAGAAGGGCAGCGCGATTGCGGCGGCGACGGCGACCCGCGAGGCGAGGGGTGTTCCCGGGCCCGGGTCAGAGGGTCGTCGCACGCCCCCGGTGCCGGCCGCGCGGCGGGCACCGGAAGGACGAGGACACCAGGATCACCTCGAACCGGGACGAGGGGACGACGGCAGCGGTGCGGTGGCGCACGACCGGTCCTCCCTCGACTCGTCACGGCGCGCGCCGCCGGAATCCCGGGCGGCGCGCCTCTGGGTGTCGAGTGTAGGAACCGGCCCGCCCCGGGTCACCCGGTTATTCCCTCCGACCGGCTGTCAACCGGCGGCGACGGGAGGGGAGGTCAGCCGCGCCGCCCGAGCGCCTTCGCCCGGGCAGCGCCCCGGCCCGGGCGGCCGGGGCCGTCCTCGGCCTCCCGGCGTCGCCCGGCGGGCGGGACCTTGAAGACGGTCCCGAGGGCGACCCCGGCCAGGACCAGCAGCAGCCCGGCGTACTGGAGCGGACCGAGCGCCTCGCCCGCCACCGCCGTGCCGAGCAGGACGCCGGTCAGCGGGTTGAGCAGTCCCACCAGCCCGACCGTCCCGGGCGACAGCCGGCGCAGGCCGGCGAACCAGACCGTGAAGGCCAGCGCGGTCGCCACCACCGCGACGTAGCCGAAGGCGAGCAGTTCCCGCCCGGTGGGCACCGCGGGCGCGCCCTCGACCACCGCGGCCGAGGGCAGCAGGACCAGCCCGCCGGCCACCAGCTGCCAGGCGGTGGTGGCGAGCACGTCCGGGCCGTCGCGCCAGCGGCCGGCCAGCACATAGCCGAGCGAGGAGACGAGCATCGCCGCCGCCGAGGCGGCCAGACCCGGCAGGGAGGCCGGTTCGGCCCGGGTCAGCAGCATCAGCCCGACGCCGCCCAGGCCGACCAGCGCGCCGAGCAGATGGGCCCGGGCGGGACGGGCGGCGGTCAGGGCCCAGGCCAGCAGCAGCATCGCCAGCGGTGAGGCCGCCATCACCGTGGAGGCGACGCTGGTGGCCAGCGACTGCGAGGCGATGTAGAGGAGGACGAAGAAGCCCGCGGTGTTGAGCAGCCCGAGCAGCGCCGAGCGCCACCACCAGGCTCCGCGCGGCAGGCGCGGGCGCAGCGCCAGCAGGAGCAGTCCGGCCGGCAGGGCGCGCAGCGCGGCGCCCCACAGCGGACGGTCGGCCGGGAGGAACTCGCGGGTGACGTAGTAGTTGGCGCCCCAGGCCACCGGCGCGACGGCGGTCAGCAGCACCCACCGAAAACTTGCTTCCATGGAAGACAATATAACTTCCCGGGAAGCCATCGAGCTAGGATGCCGGACATGGAGCGCAGCCGAGACAGCCACCCGACGGACCCGGCCCCCGATCGCGTCGCCCTCATCCAGGCCGACTGGCGCCGTGAGCGTCCCGACCTGGACGTCTCCCCGCAGGCGGTGATCGGACGGCTGCACCGGCTGGCCGGCCGGCTCACCGAGGAGCTCTGCCTGGTCTACGGCCGCTACGGGCTGGGCGAGGGCGAGTTCGACGTGCTGGCCGCGCTGCGCCGGGCGGGCGCGCCGTTCGAGCGGGCACCCGGGGAACTGGCCGCCCGCACCATGGTCACCACCGGCGCCATGAGCAAGCGGATCGACCGGCTGGAGCGGGCCGGCCTGGTCACCCGCCGGCGCAGCGAGGCGGACGGGCGCGGCCGGGTGGTCGCCCTCACCGAGGCGGGCCGCCGGCTGATCGACGAGGCGTTCACCGCCCACATGCGCAATGAGCACCGCCTGCTCGACCTGCTCACCCCCGAGGAGGCGGCCACCCTGGAGGGCCTGCTGACGACGTGGCAGCGGCGGCTCGACCACAGCGCGGACCCGACCGGGAAATCCGGATGATCCGACCGGATCCCGCACGATAGCGTCGCGGGGTGACGAACCGGACCTGGGACCTCCTCCTGCTCGGCGGCGCCTCCGGCGTCGGCAAGAGCCTGGCCGCCGCCCGCATCGCGGCCGGCACGGGCGCCTTCGTCGTCGAGTTCGACGACGTGGTCGCCGCCGTCCAGGAGCTCACCACCCCCGAACAGCACCCCGCCCTGCACCACTTCGGCGAGGGCGGCGCGGTCGAGGAGCTGACGCCCGAGCGGGTGCTGG
This sequence comes from Kitasatospora sp. NPDC004723, assembly GCF_040609255.1. Lineage (NCBI taxonomy): Bacteria > Bacillati > Actinomycetota > Actinomycetes > Kitasatosporales > Streptomycetaceae > Kitasatospora > Kitasatospora sp. NPDC004723. The sequence goes on from NZ_JBEXJT010000020.1 coordinate 50,329, forward strand.
ACCTCCAGATCGCCACCGCCGAGGCGCTGGAGCCGGCGCTGCTCGGGGTGGTGCGCAACCGGCTGACCGTCCCGGTCCCCGCCGTCGTCGAGGGCGACTACCTCACCCCGGCCGGCTGCGCCCGCGCGCTCGCGCTGGGCCGGGCGGCGGGGCGGGACGTCCGGGCACTGTTCCTGCACGAGGGCGACGCCGCCCGGATCACCGCCAACTACGCGGCCCGCGAACCGGGGAGCGGCGTGCAGGCGGACCGCGCCGAGGTCAGTGCCCGGTACTCGCACCGGCTCGCCGCCGAGGCCCGCCGGCACGCGCTCCCGGTGGTCGACTGCCGTCCGTGGTCGACGCTCGCCGACCGCGTGGACCGCGCCCTGGCCGCCGCGGGCGGCTCCCCCGGCGGTCAGATCAGCGTGTAGCCGCCGCTGCGGAAGGTCGAACCGACGTTGCTGCAGTAGGCGTAGGACCAGACCCCGCCCGAGCGGGTGGCCCCGTACACCACCTGGTTGTTGGCGCAGACGGCCCAGGCGTAGTAGCTGCGGGTGCCGTCGCAGGCCACGCCGTAACTGACGTAGTTGCTGTACGTCGAACAGGTCGCCACCCGGGCGGGCGCGGCCGTGGCCGGGACGGCGGCGAGGACCGGGACGGCGAGGGCGGCGGTGGCGGCGACGGCCGCGGCGGCGGTACGGATGCTCATGGCTTCCCCTCCGATGGGGCTCGTTGACGAGGACGGGGTGGTGCGCGCTCCACTGTGCGCCCCCGGCGCGCGTCGAACTCTGCAGCAGGACGGGAAAGCGGCGATCCTCACCACCATGGCCCGGACGTCCTGTTGTGTCATGTTCCCGAGAGGAATGGGGCTTTTGTTCGCGCGGCCGAACGGGTCGGTTCACCGACGCGTGGTGTGAAGGTCTTTCGTGGACGATTGGCTGCCGTCGGCTCGGTGATCATGCACCCGGGCCGCGCCGTCCAGCGGCGCCCCGTGCCACCGACCGTGTCCTGCGCTCGCACCGGCGGCACACACGTCCCGTAGCAGTACGAGGAGCTGAACCACCGAATGTCACCGCCCGTCACCCCCACGACGACCGCCCCCGTTCCCGCACCCGCCGCCGCACCCGGCGCGGGCCGCCGCCGGCGGCCCGCCGCGGTGGTCGCGCTCTGCGCGCTGGTCGCCGCCGGCCTGCCCGCCCTCGCCACCTCCAGCGCCTGGGCCGCGCCCGGCGGACCGGCCACGGCCGGAGCCGAGCGCACGGCCGCCGAACCCGGCCTGGTGCTCGACCGCCCCGGGGAGTCGGTCGTCACCCGGCGTGAGGTCACCCCGATCGCCCCCGGGCTGACCATGACCGCCTTCGACCGGCTCGGGAAGACCGGCTGGCTGCGCGGCAAGGTCCTGGTCGCCGACCTCGCCACCGAGGGCCTGAGCGTCGACTACCTGTCCTCCGGCCAGGTGACCACCCGCCAGACCGTCACCGACATGGCCCGCGGCGCCGGGGCGGTCGCCGCCATCAACGGCGACTACTTCGACATGAACGCCTCCGAGGCGCCGCTCGGGGTCGGTGTCTCCCGCGAGGGCGGCCTCGTGCACGCCCCGATCGAGGGCTGGAACCAGGCCGTGACCGTCGGCACCGACGGCCTCGCCCGGATGGCCGAGGTGTTCCTGGAGGGCCACGCCGCCCTGCCCGGCGGCCGTGAGCTGACCCTCAACGGCGTCAACACCTACGGCCTGCCCGCCGATGGCGTCGGCCTGTTCACCCCCGCCTGGGGCACGGCCTCCCGCGCCAAGGTCGCCGACGGCTCCTCCGAGGTCGTCGAGGTGGAGCTGCGTGACGGCCGGGTCACCGCCGTGCGCGAGCAGCCGGGCGCCGCCGTGCCCGAGGGCGCCACCGTGCTGGTCGGCCGGGAGGCCGGCGCCCGCGCGCTGCGCGAACTCAAGCCCGGCGACCAGGTCTCCACCGGCTACCGGCCGCGCGCCTCCTTCGGCGAGGTCGCGGTGGCGGTCGGCGGCTACCAGGTGCTGGTCCGCGACGGCGTCGCGATGCGGCCCGGCGAGAACGACGGCAACGAGCCCAACGCCCGGACCGCCGTGGGCTTCTCCGCCGACAACAAGCGGATGTACCTGGTCACGATCGACGGCCGGCAGGCCGACAGCCCCGGCATCAGCCTGCCCGACCTCGCGGTGCTGATGCGGGACATGGGCGCGCGGAACGCGCTCAACATGGACGGCGGCGGCTCGGCGGCGATGGCCGCCCGGCTGCCCGGCACCGCCCGGGCCGGCACCGTCAGCAGCCCGTCCGACAACGGCGGGGAGCGTGCCGTCGCCAACGGGCTGGGCCTGTTCTCCGCGCCGGGCTCCGGCCAGGTCAAGGGCTTCCGGGTCCGGCCCGCGGAGACCGTGGACACCGCGGCCCGGGTCTTCCCCGGCCTGCACCGCACCGTCCGCGCGCTGCCGCACGACGAGACCTTCGGCCCGGTGGCCGGTGCCACCCCGCCGGTCCGCTGGTCGGCCGCCAAGGGCACGACCGGCGGCGCGCCGGGCAGCGGCGCCGTCGAGGTGTCCGGCAAGGGCACCGAGGCCGTCGTCACCGGCCGCACCTCCGGCCCGGCCGCCGTCACCGCCGCCGCCGACGGCGCCGAGACCGCCACCCTGCCACTGACCGTGCTCGGCGCTCCGGTGCGGATCACCGCCGGCACCGACCCGATCGGCCTGGAGGGCGCCGGCGCCACCGCGAAGATCGCCGTCACCGGCTACGACGCCCAGGGCCACGCCGCCCCGGTCGAGGCCGCGGACATCACCGTCACCGGCGGCGCGGGCGTCGTCGGGACCTCCGCCGCCGACGACGGATCGATCGCCCTCAAGGCGCTCGCCGACGGCACCTCCGCCACCCTCAAGCTGACCGTGGGCGGCCTGGAGACCGCCGTCGCCGTCACCGTCGGCATGACCGAGAAGCCGTTCGCCGACTTCTCCGACGCGGCCGCCTGGAAGTCCGGCAACGACCGCGCGCCCGACGGCGGCGTCGCACCGGCCGCCGGCCACGACGGCGGCAAGGGCCTGCGCCTGGCCTACGACTTCACCAAGTCGACCGGCACCCGCGGCCAGTACGCCATCGCCCCCGAGGGCATCGTGCTGCCCGGCCAGCCGCGCTCGATCACGATGTGGATCGAGGGCGACGGCAACGGCGCCTGGCCGCGGATCCAGTACCGCACCGCCGCCGGTGTCACCGCCAACCTGGACGCGCCGATGGTCACCTGGACCGGCTGGCAGAAGGTCGAGTTCCCGATCCCGGCCGGTGTGCAGTACCCGCTGACCTTCCAGCGCTTCCGGCTGATGGAGACCAGCGCCGCCCGCTCCTACACCGGCGCGCTGACCCTGGCCGACCTGCGGGTCAAGGTGGCGCCGGACGTCGAACTGCCGGTGCGCCCGCGGGTCACCGACCCGGTGGTGCTCACCGACGGCACCGTGGACGGCAAGCCGCTGCGGGTCGCGGTGATGTCGGACGCCCAGTTCATCGCCCGCGCCCCGGAGAGCGACATCGTGCAGGCCGCCCGCCGCACGCTGCGCGACATCGCCGCCGCCAAGCCCGACCTGCTGGTCATCGCCGGCGACCTGGTCGACGAGGCGAGCCCGGCCGACTTCGCCCTCGCCCGCAAGGTGCTGGACGAGTTCGACCAGCTGACCGGCCGCAGCATCCCCTGGCACTACGTGCCCGGCAACCACGAGGTGATGGGCCCCGGCACCATCGACAACTTCAAGGCCGCCTTCGGCGAGACCAGCGAGGTGTTCGACGTCAAGGGCACCCGCTTCATCACCCTGAACAGCTCGCTGGGCTCCTTCCGGGCGAGCGGCTTCGACCAGATCGCCAAGCTGCGCACCACCCTGGACGAGGCCGCGCAGGACCCCTCGGTCACCGGTCTGCTGCTGTTCGACCACCACCCGACCCGCGACCCGCTGCCCGACCAGGGCAGCCAGCTGGGTGACCGCAAGGAGGCCGCGCTGGTCGAGCAGTGGCTGGCCGGCTTCCGCGCGGGCGGCAAGTCCGCCGCCATGGTCAGCGGCCACGTCGGCGCCTTCCACGCGAGCAGCGTCGACGGCGTCCCGTACCTGATCAACGGCAACTCGGGCAAGGGCCCGGCCGCCGAGCCGGACCGCGGCGGCTTCACCGGCTGGACGATGCTCGGCATCAACCCGGCCGCCGGCAGGGTCACCGACCCGTACGCGGTGCCGGACGACGCCTCCGCCTGGCTGCGCGCCGAGGTGCGGGCCCGCGCCGACGCGGTGCAGCTGACCGCCCCCGAGTCGCTCGGCCTGCTGGACTCCGCGCCGGTCAGCGCGACGTTCACCCAGGACGGCGAGCGGACGGTGCCGGTCGCCTGGCCGGTCACCGCCCGGTGGGGCGGGCGGGGTGTGCACGTCGGCCCGGCCGCCAAGGCCCCGCACGGCAGCATCGCCGCGTACGACCCGGCCACCGGCACGCTCACCGGCCTGCGGCCGGGCAGCGCGACGCTGACCGTCACCGTCGGCGGCGTGACGGCGGAGCGCGCGCTCACCGTCGGCTCGGTCCCGGCGTGCACCACCACGCTGCGCGGTGCCCAGAAGAAGCTCGCGGTCACCTCCGGCGTCACCTGCCTGGACGGCGCGACCGTCACCGGCCCGGTGCTGGTCCAGCCGGGCGCGGCGCTGGTCGCCGACAACTCGACCTTCAAGGGCCCGGTCTCGGCCCGCGGCGCGGCGGCCTTCGTGCTGACCGACTCCCAGGTGTCCGGCCCGGTCGCGGTGAGCGGCTCCACCGGGCAGGTCGCCCTGCTCTGGTCGACCGTCGACGGCCCGGCCCACCTGGCCCTCAACACCGGCGGCACCGCCGTCGCCGGCAGCACCGTGCGCGGTCCGCTGGACTGCGCGGGCAACACCCCGGCCCCCGGCAACGGCGGCCACGGCAACACCGTGAACGGCCCGAAGGGCGGCCAGTGCAGCGCCCTGTGACGCTGCCGTTCCGTTCCTGACCCCGGCCCGTGCGGCCGCCACCGCCTCGACGGCGGCGGCCGCACGGGCCTTCGGCGTTCCCTCGGTGTCCCTTCGACCCTCCTTCGGCGCTCCTTCTGCGCTCCCTCGGTGTTGCTCGAGCCCGCGTCAGCGGTTCACAGCCCCCAGAACTCCCCGCTCAGCCCCACCGAGCGCAGGTGGTCGGCGGCCTCGGCCGGCTCGCGCCGGGTGTACGGCGAGCCGAGCCGGCCCTCGTACCAGTGCGCGGCGAGCCGCCAGAGCGTGGCCAGGTCGAGGACGGCGCCGCGCGGGTTGCCGGTGGCGGCGAGCCAGTCGTCGACGCAGTCGGTGGAGCAGAACAGCCGCTGGTGGGCGCAGGTGTGGACGACGTCCTGCCACATCCGGGCCGCGGGCACCAGGAAGTGCGCCACCTGCTCACCCGCCGGCGGGGCCTGCCGGGTGACGGTCCAGGCGTGCGCGCGCCCGCAGGCCGGGCAGGTGGTGGCGACCAGTGCCGGATCGGCGCCGGGCACCAGGTGCGGCAGCGCGAAGGAGTCCCAGGCGCAGCCGCCGAACCACAGGGTGGCGCCGGCCATCACCGAGAAGCCCAGCGGCACGGCGGAGAACGGGTGGGCCATGACGATCGTGTCGTCGGGGCCGAGTGCGAGGTGCCGGGCGTCCGCGAGCCGGCGCAGGCCGGCGCGGATCTCCGGTGCGGTGACGCCCAGTTCGGCGGCCAGCCGGTCGTGCCCGGGGGCCCGGCCGGTGGCGGCGAAGGAACGGTAGACCGCGAGTCTCAGCTCTTCGGTGTCCATACCGTCAGCCTGCCACGACCGGCTCCACCTCCGCCCCCTGATGGCCCGTCACCCTGCCGACCGCTCAGCCGGTCAGGGCGTCGTGGGCCTCCCGGTGGGCCAGCACCTCGGGCATGTTCTCCTCCGCCCAGTCCTTGATCGCCCGCAGCAGTGGGAGCAGCCCGGCGCCGAGCGGGGTGAGCGCGTAGTCGACCCGGGCCGGGACCGCCGCGGTGACCGTCCGGGTCAGCAGACCGTCGCGTTCCAGGGCGCGCAGGGTCTGGGTGAGCATCTTCTCGCTGACCCCGGCGAGGCGGCGGCGAAGGTCGCTGTAGCGCTGCGGCCCGTCGGCCAGGGCGTTGACGATCAGGCTGACCCACTTGTCGCCGATCCGCTCCAGCAGCTGCCGCGCGGGGCACTCGGCGAGGTAGGCGTCGTAGCCGGCCCGGGCGGCCGAGCGGCGCTGGGCGGCGGTCGTGGTCGCCATCGGCTCTCCTCTCCGTACGGTACGCACTCGCGGGTGCGTACTTCCTGCCGGGGAGCAACTCTCCCTAGGTTGAGTGCCGTTGGCAAGCCCCGCCGTCCGCCGCGGGCGGTGGCGGCCCCCTGCTGGAAGGAGAGCGCGATGCGCGCCGTGGTCGTCCGCCGGTTCGGCGGTCCCGAGGCCCTGGAGCTGGTCGAGGTGCCCGTCCCCGAGCCGGGGCCGGGCCAGGTTCGGGTGCGGGTGGCAGCCACCGGGGTCAACCCGGTGGACGCGGTGACCCGCGCCGGGGTGCTGGCGCAGGCCGGGCTGATGGCGCCGCGAGAGGCCGTCGGCATCGGCTGGGACGTGGCCGGCACGGTGGAGCGGATCGGCCCCGGGGTGTCCGGATTCGCGGTCGGGGACGCCGTGATCGGGCTGCGCGACCGGCTGGACGTCCCGCTCGGCGGCTACGCCGACGCCCTGGTGCTGGACGCCTCGGCGCTCGCCGCCGCGCCGCCGGGCGTGCCGGCCGTCGAGGCGGCGACGCTGCCGCTCAACGGGCTCACCGCCGTCCAGGCACTGGACCTGCTGAACCTGCCGCCCGGGGCGACACTGCTGGTCACCGGCGCGGCGGGTGCGGTCGGCGGCTTCGCGGTCCAGCTGGCGGCGCGCCGCGGACTGCGCGTGGTCGCGGTGGCGGGCGAGCGGGACGCCGGGCGGCTGCGGGAACTGGGGGCGCGGTGGTGCGTGCCGCGCGACGCACCCGACATCGCCGCCGAGGTCCGCGTGCTGGTGCCCGGCGGCGTGGACGGCGCGCTGGACGCGGCGCTGCTCGGGGTGGCGGTGCTCGGCGCGGTGCGCAACCGGGGGGCCTTCGTCGCGGTGTCGGCGGGTGCGGCACCGCCCGGGCTGCGCGGGATCCGGGTCGTGCACGTCTGGGTGGCGGCGGACGGCGCCGCGCTCACCGGGCTCGCAGCCCTGGCCGCACGCCGCGAGCTGGCCCTGCGGGTGGCCGACACCCTGCCGCTGGAACGGGCCGCCGAGGCGCACCGCCGACTGGCGCGGGGCGGTCTGCGCGGGCGGCTGGTCCTGCTGCCCTGACCGCGCGGGGCCCGGGGCCGGGCCGCCGCGCGGTCCGCGGGGCCCGCGCGGGCTGGCATGATCGCAGGATGAACGACCGAATCATCGCCGCCTGTGACGGGGCGGCCAAGGGGAACCCGGGCCCGGCGGCCTGGGCCTACGTGGTGGCCGACGGTGCGGGGGTGCCGCAGCGCTGGCAGGCCGGCCCGCTCGGGCGCAACACCAACAACGTGGGCGAGCTCACGGCCCTGGAGCAGCTGCTGGCCGCCACCGATCCCGCCGTGCCGCTGGAGGTCCGGCTGGACAGCACGTACACCCGTGACGCGGTGACGAAGTGGCTGAAGGGCTGGAAGCGCAACGGCTGGAAGACCGCCGCCGGCAAGCCGGTGGCCAACCAGGAGCTGATCCAGCGGATCGACGGGCTCCTGGAGGGACGCGAGGTCGCGTTCGTCTACGTGCCCGCCCACCAGGTGGACGGCGATCCGCTGAACGCCATCGCCGACAAGGCCGCCAGCGACGCCGCCCGCACCCAGGAGGCGGCCGGCGGGACCGCCGCCGACCTGCCGGTCCCGGACCCGGTCACGAGCGCCCCGCCGCGGGCCCGCCGTGCCGCCCCCGCCTCGGCCTCGGCCTCGGCCTCGGCCAAGCGTCGGACCGCCGGCGGCTCCGCCGGCTCCGGCGGAGCGCCGACGCTCTCCGCCCGCTTCCCCGGCACCTGCCCGTGCTCCCGCCCGTACGCCAAGGGCGACAAGATCACCAAGGTGGGCGCCACCTGGGGCCACCTGGAGTGCGCGGCCACCCGGTCCTGAGGCGGATCGCTCAGGAAGCGTCCCGTCCCCGGCCGGCGCGGCGGACCCGGAACCAGGCGACGGCGGCCGTCAGGCCGACCGCGCCGCCGGCCCCGAGCTTCACGGCGCCCTTGGCGAGCAGCCGGCCGAGGCCGGGGACGGTCCAGCCCAGCCAGTGCAGCATGGCCAGCAGCAGCGCCGCGCCGCAGAGCCCGGCCAGCACCGTGACCACCACGGCTGACCCGACGGACAGTTCACGCTCGGTCACAGCAGGATCGTTCGCCCCCTGGGTGTCCATGACGGCGAGTCTGCCACGCGGACACCCCGGGCGGACCCCGTCGATCGGCCGGCCCGGGCCCGGGGTTCAGCGCCGGGCGCGGTGGGTGTCGCCGACGTGTTCGCCGGTCTCCTGGTCGGGGAAGCTGACGGCGAGGGTGACCCGGTACTCGTCCACGTCGTCGCGGTGACCCGGCACCCGCGCCCAGGCCAGCGAGTGCACTTCGGCCTCGGGCGCCTGCCGGCACCAGGCGGCGGCCTCTTCCAGGGCGCGGGCCGCCGACCGTCCGGTGCAGACCACGGCGGTGTAGGCGGCCACCGCGAGATCGCCGCCGCTGCGGCCGTCTCTGGAGGCGGACCGGACGGCCGCTGCCGCCCGGGTCAGATCACGGGCGAGGTCGTCGACCACCCGGGGCGGCGCGGGCAGGACGGCCGGGGCCTCCACCACGGTCTCCGGCAGGTTGGTGCTCATCTCTCAGGGCCTCCGTCCCAATGGGCATCCGCTCGGTCGCGCGCCCCGCCCCGTCCCGGGATCCGCATGATCACGGGCACAGGATGCCGGGCCGCCGTTCCTGGCATGACCACTTTCACCAGAACGTCACCCGTCCGGGGAAGACGCCGTCCCGCGCTCGACACCGGACCTGCCGCACTGATAATGAGGGGCCCGGACATCCGGGCAGGTCAGCTCGCCCCGGCACGGGCGCCGCCCGGAGCCCGGCCGCACGTGCGCGTACCACCCCCGTGCTCCGGACCGCCGTCCCGGGCGCCCGGGCGCGCCGGCCCCGCGACCGGCCGACGACCCGCTCGCGCCCGTGACGGAGTCGTCCAACTCCTGTAGCACAAACAGGAAATCGCGGACCGCCCGACGCCGTAGGATCCTGCCACGTCGCCGCCCGCCGCACCGGCGGGCGCCATCGGAGGGGGTTCCATGGACCGCAGGTCACCGATCATGTCCGGCCGCCGGTACGGCTGGCTGCCCGCGCTGGCCCTCGCGGCCGCCGCGGTGGCCGGCTGCTCCTCCTCGGGCGGCGGCTCGACGACGGCCGCCTCCGCGCCGGCCACCACCGGCGCCGCTCCGACGACCACCGCGGCCGCTCCCGCCACCACCGCGCCCGCCACCACCGCCCCGGCCCCGACCGCGACCCAGGCCGCCCCCACCGCCGGCACGCCGGCCGGTACGGCCGCCGGCACCGGCAAGCGACCCGCGGACGCCTGCAGCCTGCTGACCTCCCCCCAGGTGGTCGCCGCCGTCGGCACCGGCGGACCGTTCACCGGCACCCACCCCGATCCCAAGGACGGCAAGCCGGTCTGGGGCTGTACCTGGGGTTCCCGGCAGTCCTTCGCCCACATCCAGGAGATGGACCCCGCCCTGTTCACCTCGCTGAAGTCCAACCCGGAGTTCACCTCCACCCCGATCCCCGGCACCGGCCAGGACGCCTACCTGCTCCGTGACAAGAACGGCCGCCGTCCCGAGGTGAACTTCCTCACCGCCGACGGCCACGCGTACTCCGTCGAGGTGGTCAAGGACCGCGGCCCGGGCGACGACGTGAACGCCGACGCCGAGGCGGCCGCCGCCACCGGACTGGCGCTGCTGCTGTCCAAGGGGGTGTAGCCGCCGCACCTCCGCCCGGCGCACCTCCGCCCGGCGCAGCCGGTTCCCCCCGGGGCGTGAACGGGGCGGGCACGGTGGTGCCGGGCCGCCGCGGGTGCGGGACGGTCGTTCGCACAACGACGCCACGGCGCCGTTGTCCGTACTCCCCCCGACAGCCAAGGCGGATCGCATGAGCCGATCTCACCCACCCGCGCGCGTCACCGGACCGGCCCCGGACGCCCCCGGTCCCGTCCGGCCCCACCGCCCCGCCCGACCCGCCCGGCCGCCGCGGTCGGCGGCGGCCCTGATCTCCGGGCTGGCGCTGCTCCTCCCGGCGCTCGCCGCCGGCGCGCTCGGCGGTGCGACGCCCACCCGGGCCGACAATCCGACCGTCTCCGTCAACAATCTGCGCACCGCCTGGGACGCCGCCGAGCCCGGTCTCGCCCCGGCCAGGGTGTCCTCCGCCGACTTCGGCCGCCGCTGGTCCACCGCTGTGGACGGCGCGGTGTACGCCCAGCCGCTGGTGGCCGGATCGACGGTGGTGGTCGCCACCGCGACCAACCACGTCTACGGCGTCGACGCGGCCGACGGCCGGATCCTGTGGCAGCGCTCGCTCGGCGCCCCGGTGCCCGCCTCCACCGCCTGCCTCTCCCCCGGCACCGGCATCATCTCCACGCCGGTCTACGACAAGGCGAGCAGGACGGTCTACCTGGTCTCCAAGTCCGGCGACGGGGGCGGCGCGCGCTTCTCGGTGCACGCCCTGGACGCCGCCTCGGGCGCCGAGCGCGCGGGCTGGCCGGTCCCCGTCGAGGGCTCGGCGGTGAACAGCCCCGGCGTGCCGTTCGACCCGGCCACCTCCGCCCAGCGGGCCGGGCTGCTGCTGCTGGACGGCGCGGTCTACTTCGGGTTCGCCTCCGACTGCGGGGTCGGCACCTACGTCGGCACGGTCGCCGGCGTCAACACCAGCACCCGCAGACTCACCCTCTGGTCCACCGAGTCCGGCTCCGCCTCGCAGAACGGGGGCGTCTGGATGAGCGGCGGCGGCCTGGTCTCGGACGGCCCCGGGCGGATCTTCCTGGCCACCGGGAACGGCGCGGGCGACGGCGCCTCCCCGCCGAAGGGCCCCGGCGACCGGCCCGGCGGCCACTTCGCCGAGTCCGTCGTCCGGCTGGGCGTCACCGCCGACGGCGGCCTCGCCCCACGGGACTTCTTCAGCCCCACCGACAACCGGGCGATGGACCACGGGGACATCGATCTCGGCTCCGGCGGCCCGGCCGCCCTGCCCTCCGGTTTCGGCACCGCCGCGCACCCGCGCCTCATGGTGCAGGTCGGCAAGGACGGCCGGATCTTCCTGCTCGACCGGGACCGCCTCGGCGGCATGGGCCAGGGCCCCGGCGGCACCGACGGCGTGGTCGGCACCACCGGCCCGTTCAAGGGCGTCTGGGGCCACCCCGGAGTGTGGGGCGGCGACGGCGGCTACGTCTACCTGGTCGAGAACTACGGCGCGCTGCGGGCCCTCAAGTACTCGGTGAACGGCGCCGGGAACCCGCAGTTGACGAGTGCCGCGACAAGCGCCGAGGGCTTCGGCTACGCCTCCGGCTCACCCGTGGTCACCTCCGACGGGACGGCGACCGGCTCGGCCCTGGTGTGGACCGTCTACTCGGGCACCGGACCGGGCGGCCAGAACGGCGAACTGCGGGTCTACGACGCGCTTCCGGTCAACGGCACGCTCACCCTGCGGCGCAGCTTCGCGCTCGGCACGGTGACCAGGTTCTCGGTGCCCGCGACCGACGGCGGGCGGGTGTTCGTCGGCACCAAGGACGGCCACCTGCTGGCGTTCGGCCGCTCCGGCTGACCCGCTGGAAGCTCCCCGGGAGGCGCCCGGGAGACGCCACCTGACAGACCCTTCGTCGGCCCACTCGACACGGCACTGCCCGCGCGGCACACTCGACACCGGTTTTGCCGCGCGGGCCCGGTCCGGCCGCGGAGCCCGTCGCGTCACCCGTTCGAGCGCGTTTGGCACACTGTCGCGCGGGTTGGCCCGGCAGGCGGGCCCGGCGGCTCGTAGCGTCCTGCTCCAGGGGCCGCCGGGCCCCGAACCCCACTTCACCGAGGAGGGCAACTCCCATGAAGTCCCCGCTCACCACCCCGCTGACCGCCTCCACCGCCACCACCGTGCCCGCCGCCGCGGCGGCCCCGGCCAAGCCCGTCTGGTCCGCCCCTGCGGTGGAGTGCCACCGCACCGGCGCCGAGGTCACCGCGTACGCCGCGCGGACCACTCGGTGACCCACGCCCCCACCGGCGCCTCCACCACCGCGTCGACCCGCGAGGAGTTCGCGGCCAGGCTGTACGGCCTGCGGGGACGGTACTGGGACACCCACCCGTTCCATCTGCGCCTGCACTCCGGCGGCTGCACGCCGCCGGAGCTGCGGCGCTGGGTCGCCAACCGCTGGTACTACCAGCTGGTCCTGACCCGCAAGAACGCCGCGATCATCGCCAACTGCCCGCTTCCGGAGGTCCGCAGGGAGTGGACGCGGCGGCTCGGCTACCAGGACGGCCCGCACGAGGGCGCGGGCGGGCTGGCCGACTGGCTGGTGCTCGCCGAGGCCGTCGGCCTGGACCGCGCCGAGGTCCTGGACGAACGGCACGTGGCCCGCGGCACGCGCTTCGCCGTCGACGCCTACCTGAACTTCTGCCGGACCCGGCCGTGGACCGAGGGCGTGGCGGCGGCGCTGACCGAGATGTTCTCGCCCGACCACATGGCGGACCGGGTGGTCGCCTGGCAGAAGCACTACGACTGGATCGACCCGGCCGGCTACGCCTACTTCGAGCACCGGATCCCCGACGCCCGCCGGGACAGCGCGCAGACCCTCGATCTGGTGCTGGAGCACTGCGTGACGGCCGAGCAGCAGCGGGCCGCGGTGGACGCGCTCGCGTTCAAGTGCGAGGTGCTGCGCGCGATGCTCGACGCCGTCGACTACGGGCCGGAGGGCGCCGCCCCGACCGGGCCCGCCGCACCGGCGCAGACGTCGGTGGCCGCCGGGACCGCAGGGACCGCCGGGACCGCCGGGTGAACGCCGCACCCGCCGCCGCGGCCCCCGGGCTGCGGCGCGGGGTGCGGCTGGTCGACGACCCGGTGCGCCAACAGGCCGCGCTGCTCTACCCGGAGGGCGTGCTGCTGCTCAACGCGACCGCCGCCGCCGTGCTGCGGCACATCGACGGCCGGCGCGACGCGGCCCGGATCACCGCCCGGCTCGCCGAGGAGTACGAGGGCGTGGACGCCGGCCAGGTGCTGGCCCTGCTCACCGACCTCGCCGCGCGCCGGCTGCTCACCCTCGACGGCACCGGCGCACCCGCCGAGCCGTACCCGGCGGCCGGGCTTCCCGGCGCCGCCGCCGGGAAGCGGGCGCCCGCCCCGCTCGGCCTGGTCGCCGAACTCACCCACCGCTGCCCGCTGCAGTGCTCCTACTGCGCGAACCCGGTCGAACTCACCCGGCAACGCGACGAGCTGGACACCGGGCAGTGGCTGCGCATCCTCGACCAGGCGCGCGGCCTGGGCGTGCTGCAGGTCCACCTCACCGGCGGCGAACCGCTGCTCCGCCGCGACCTGGCCGTCATCGTCGCGCACGCCCGCGGCCTCGGCCTCTACACCAACCTGATCACCAGCGGTCTGCCGCTGGACGGCCCGCGCGCCGCCGAGCTCGCCGCGGCGGGGCTGGACCACGTCCAGCTCTCCGTCCAGGACGCCGATCCGCACCGGGCCGACGCCATCGCCGGACTGACCCGGCTGACCGGCCCCACCGGCCACGAGCGCAAGCTCGCCGCGGCCGCCCTGCTCACCGGCGCCGGCCTGCCGCTCACCGTCAACGCGGTGCTGCACCGGGGCAACGTCGCCCGCCTCGGCGCCATCGCCGACCTCGCCGTCGAGCTGGGCGCCGACCGGGTCGAGCTCGCGCACACCCAGTTCTACGGCTGGGCCTGGGTCAACCGGGCCCACCTCGCGCCCGACGACGAGCAGGTCCGCCGGGCCGAGGAGGACGTCGCCGGGGCCCGGGCGCGGCACGGCGACCGGATCGAGATCACCCACGTGCTCGCCGACCACCACGGCGGCACCGCGAAGCCGTGCATGAACGGCTGGGGGAACGAACAGCTGGTCGTCGCACCGGACGGCGCCGTGCTGCCCTGCCTGGCCGCCGCCCAACTGCCCGACCTCGCACTGCCGAACGCGGTCACCGACGGGCTGGCGGCGAGCTGGCACGACTCGCCCGCCTTCAACCGGTACCGCGGCACCGACTGGATGCCCGAGCCGTGCCGCGGCTGCGCGCTGCGCGAGCAGGACTTCGGCGGCTGCCGCTGCCAGGCCTTCCAGTTCACCGGCGACCCGGGCGTCACCGACCCGGCCTGCCGGTTCTCCCCGCACCACCACCTGGTGCGGGGAGAACCGGACGCGGAGCCCGCGCCCGCTCCGGCACCGGTTCCGCGCAGGTTCACTGCGCCCGTCCCGCCCGTCCCGCCCGTGCCACCGGTCCGGCCCGCCCCGGACCCGGACTGAGGAGCACCCGCTGAAGATCCGGATCCTCGGCACCGCCGCCGGCGGCGGCCTGCCCCAGTGGAACTGCGGCTGCGCGGGCTGCGCCACCGCCCGCCGCACCGGCGCCGTCCGCAGCCAGGACTGCCTGGCGATCAGTGCCGACGGCACCGCCTGGTACCTGGTCAACGCCTCGCCGGACCTGCGCTCCCAGCTGCTCGCCGCGCCCGAACTGGCGCCCGCGCCGGGCACCCGGGCCACCCCGCTGCGCGGTGTGCTGCTCACCAGCGGCGAACTCGACCACACCCTGGGGCTGGTGACCCTGCGGGAGGCCGCCGAGCTCTCCGTGCACGCCACCGCGCCGGTCCGTACCGCGCTCCACGAGGCGTTCCCGGTCGGCCCGCTGCTCGCCCCCTACACCAAGGCGCACTGGCGCACCGTCACCGCGGGGACACCCGTCGAGCTGGCCGGCGGGCTGGTCGCCGAGCCGCTGGCGCTCGGCGGCAAACGCCCCCGCTACGCCGCCGACCCGCTCGCCCCGTCCGCCGGTGGCCCGTCCGACGACCCCTCCGGCAGCCCCTGCGCCGAGCGGACGGACTGGGTGGTCGGCTACCGCTTCACCGAGGCGGGCGGCCCGGCCCGCGCCGTCTACGCGCCCGGCCTCGCCGCCTGGACACCCGGCCTCGACCGGGCGGTGGCCGACGCCGACGTGGTGATCCTGGACGGCACCTTCGCCACCGACGACGAACTCGCCGAACGCACCGGCGGCGCCCGCACCTCGCGCGGCATGGGCCATCTCGCCGTCGCCGACTCGCTCCCCGAACTGGCCCGCCGGCCCGGCCCGCGCTACCTCTACACCCACCTCAACAACACCAACCCGCTCGCCCACCGGGGTTCACCGGAGGCCGCCGCCCTGGCGCCGGCGCTGGCGGCGGCGGGCGCTGCCGTCGCCGAGGACGGGATGCTGCTCGATCTGGGAGGTTCCCCTTCCCGGACGGCCGTCTGACCGCGTCCGGTCGAACGCGGCCACCGTCCGTTCACCGAACGGTGGCGCCCGGGATCGTCCCCGGACACCAAGCCCCTGTCGGATCGTCGTGATACTAATCATTCCGGAAACGACGACTGTCATGCACCGGCGGGCACGATGGTGACAACCCGTCCGTTCCCGGGGGGACCGGACGGTGACGGGAGGGGCACGGCATGGTGAGCAGGAACGGCGAGGCCACGCGGGACGGCGGGAAACCCGCTGGGACCGAAACGCGGCGGACGGGCCGGACGGCCGGCCGCCGACTGCGGCTCGGCAAGCGGGTGACCGGGATGCTGGCGGTGTTCACCGCCCTCGCGGCGCTGACCGGTTCTCAGACCGGTCTCGGCTTCTCCCCGGTCGCCGCGGCGGGTGCCGCGGAGGCGCTGCCCGGCACGGCCACCACGCTCCCCGGCGGCGCGGCCGACGGCAGCACCGCCTCGCCCTTCACCACCAGCGTTCCCGGGATTCCCGGCACGCTCGGCATCGCGCCGGTCGACGGCGGCGGCACCCTGCCGCTGCTCCAGCCGCCGCTCTCCCCGCTCACCTCGCCCTTCGCCGACCCGCTGCGCACCGGGCCGTCCCTGCCGGAGACGGTCTTCGCCGCCTACCGCAAGGCCGAGGCCGCGCTCGCGCAGCGCTCGCCCGGCTGCCACCTCCCCTGGCAGTTGCTCGCCGCGATCGGCGAGGTCGAGTCCGGCCAGGCCGGCCGCGGCGCGGTCGACGCCGCCGGGACGACGTTCCGCCCGATCCTCGGCCCGGTGCTGAACGGCGCCGGGTTCGCGGCGATCGCCGACACCGACGGCGGGCGCTACGACGGCGACGCCGTCTGGGACCGCGCCGTCGGGCCGATGCAGTTCATCCCCTCCACCTGGGCGTCCTACGGAGTCGACGCCAACGGGGACGGCAAGGCCGACCCGAACAACATCTTCGACGCCTCCGAGGCGGCCGGCCGGTACCTGTGCGCGGGCGGCCGCGACCTGTCCGACCAGGCCCAGCTGGACCGGGCGATCCTCGGCTACAACCACTCCAACGAGTACCTGCGCACCGTCCGGAACTGGATGGCGCACTTCGGCAGCGGCAGCCCGGTCACCACCCCGGACCGTCCGGGCACGGTGAGCCCGCTCGCACCGCTGCTGCCCGTCACACCGCCGAGCCCGCTCGCACCGGTGACGCCGAGCCCGACCACCGGCTCGCAGCCGACCCCGGAGCAGGGTTCCGGCCCGGCCACGACGCCGTCCGGCACCCCGTCCACGGCGCCCACCGGCACCCCGTCCGGCGCTCCGTCGCCGAGCGCGACGCCCTCCGGCTCGCCGTCGTCCGCGCCCTCGCCCTCCGCGAGCGCCTCGCCCTCGGAGCAGCCGGGCACCACCCCGCCGACCACGCCCGGCACCACGCCGTCCGGCAGCGCGAGCCCCTCCGCGAGCGCGACCCCGACCGGTACGCCCAGCACGACGCCGTCCGGGACCCCGTCGACGACGCCGAGCGGCACCCCGACCGGCACCCCGAGCGCCACGCCGACGGGGACGCCCACCGAGACGCCCACCGGCTGTGCGACGCCGACGGACGCCCCCACCGGCACCCCGAGCGCGAGCGCGAGCCCGTCCGCGAGCGCCAGCCCCTCGGCCACGCCGAGCGCGACCGCCACCCCGACCGGCCCCGGCTGCCCCACGCCGACCGCCCCTTCGACGGCCCCGACGGCGCTCCCGTCCGGCTCCGCCTCCCCGAGCGCCGCGCTCTCCCCCTCGGCCGCCGCCCCCTCGGCGCACTGACCGGCCCGGGCGGACCCGCACCACGACACCGGCCCGTCTCCCGTTCGTCCGGGAGGCGGGCCGATGCGCGCGGGGCGGCCGTCCCTCAGCCGTTCTCCGGCTCCTCGGCCCGCCCGCCTGCCGAGTCCTCCTCGCCCTCCTCGTCCTCCTCGTCCTCGCCGTAGACGATGCCGGCGGCGCGGTCGCGCTGCTCCTGCACCCGCAACGGCACGTCCGGGTCCCAGTCCGAGGTGCGGGGCAGCTCCGGCCCGTCCGGCCCGAGGCGGACCACCGGCTCGACCCTGACCAGCCGGAACCGGCGGTCCGCGGCCCGCACCTCGTCGGCCCGCTCGGCGTCCAGCCGGTCGGCGGCCTCCGCGTACCGGGCCAGTTCCTCCTCCCCGAGGCTCGGGTCCAGTCGGGGCGCGAAGTCGCGCAGATAGGCGGCCAGGCTGTCCCGGGCGCCCTGCGGGGTCTCGCAGGCGCCGGTCATCGGCCCCCAGCGGCCGTCCCGGAACTCCGCGACGGCGCAGTGCACGGGCAGGACCAGCACATTGGGGTAGAGGTGGGAAGCGAGCCGTGCCTCGGCCCGGACGTCCTCCGGGATGAACCGGCCGGTCGGCACCAGCGTCATCAGGTCCAGCCGCAGGATCCCGTCGACCAGCGTGACGCCGGCGGCCGGGTCGATCACGAAGCCGTTCACCCGCGAGGGCACCCGGTACCCCTCGCCGACGGCGGCCGGGTCCGGGTCGGTGGGCCGGGGCGGCTCGATCCCGTCCGGACCCGAGCGCAGCACCTGCTCGGCCCGGAAGATGCGGTAGTCCCGCCCGGCCACCGAGATCTCGTCGAGCGCCTCCCACTCCAGCCGCTCGTAGGCCTCGGTGTACGAGGCGCGTTCCTCGTCGGTGAGCGGGCGGGGGGCGGCCAGGCTGGTACCCGGTTCGGCCACGGCCCAGGCCCGGAAGGTGTGCCCCAGCTCGTCCCTGGCCGCCTGCGGGGTGATGGCGTGGAACCCGAGGATCTTCCAGGCGCCCGTGTCGGTCCGCTCCAGGCAGCCGAAGACGGGCGGCATCATCATGAGATTGGGGTACTTCTCGCGGGACGCCCAGGCCTCCAGACCGGCCACGGCGGCGACCGGGTCGTCGGTGTGGGTGACCCAGATGGTGAGGTGCTCGGGCAACTGCACAGCGTCATCGTCCATGCGGCCAGTGTTAGCGGACGTGCGGAGAGCACCGCAGGGTTATCGCGGAAACTCCACCCGACCGGGCACGGCCTGCTCCCGGCACCGCCGACGGGCTCCGCCGGAACGGCCGACGGCCCGCCCGGGTCCCCCCGGACGGGCCATCGGAGCCCTCGCTCAGAGGTGCTTGACCAGCTCCGGCATGAGGTCCTGGAAGGTGCGCCCGCTGGCCGGCTGCCCGATCGCGATCATCTGCCAGCCGCCCGCGGTGCGCTGCACCTTGGCCATGATCTGCGCGGTGTACGCGCCGCCGCCGGTGAGCGTGTAGCGGGCCAGCTCGGCGCCGGTCTGGGTGTCGACCAGCCGGCAGAACGCGTTCTCGACCTCCTGGAAGGTCTGGCCGGTGAACGAGTTGACGGTGAAGAGGATCTGGTCCACCTCGGCCGGCACGGCGGTGAGGTCGACGGTGATGGTCTCGTCGTCCGTCGCGTCCCCGGCGCCGCCGGTCAGGTTGTCGCCGCTGTGCCGCACCGAACCGTCGTTGCTGGTGAGGTGCTGGAAGAAGACCACGTCGACCGGCTTGCCCGCGGCGAACAGCACCGCCGAGGCGTCCAGGTCGATGTCCTGGGCGGCGAACAGCTTCGCGAGGAAGCCCTTCTTCTGTGCGGCGCGCCAGCCGAGGCCCATCCGCACCACGCCCAGTCGGCCTCCACCCGGCTTCTCCAGGCTCAGCTTCTGACCCTTCGCCAGCGAAACGCTCATCGCGCCCTCCTCGTTGCTCGCCTGCGCGCCTCGAATCTACAGCACTGTAGATCTTTTCCGCGCCCCGCGTACGCCCTCGTCCCGGGACACCTGCATACCCCGCGGACGTGCCCGGGAAGCGAATCCCCGGCCGTCACCGGGCCCCGGCCTCCCCGGCGCCCGGCCCTACGCCCGCTCCAGGCGGACCAGGGCGTCGATCGCCTCCGCCTCGCCCACCGGGCGGCGGACCCGCTCGGCGCGGACGGTGCGCAGCCCGGCGTCGGCCAGGTCGGCGAGGACGTCGTCGGGCGTGAAGAGCACCGCCGGGTCCTGGGGGCCGCCGACCCCCTCGGTCAAGTTGCCGGAGTCGTGTCCGACCACCAGCAGGGTGCCGCCGGGGGCGAGGGCCCCGGCGGCGCGGCGCAGCGCGGCCCGGCGGTCCGCGGCGGGGAGCTGGAGGTAGGCGACCAGCACCAGGTCGTAGCCCTCGGGCGGGGCTTCGAAGGTCCGGGCGTCGCCGTGCCGCCAGGTGAGGCGGTCGGCGACCTCGTCGGGCAGCCCGGCGGTGAGCCGTTCGGCGCGACCGAGGGCGACGGTGGAGAAGTCCAGGCCGGTGACCTCCCAGCCCAGAGCGGCCAGCCACATGGCGTTGCGGCCCTCCCCGGCGGCGAGGTCCAGGGCGCGCCCGGGGGTGAGCCCGGCCAGTTCGCGGACCACCCAGCGGTTGGCCTCGGTGCCCCAGACCAGCTCGCCGGCGGCGTAGCGGTCGTCCCAGGCGCGGCTGTCCATGACCCGTTCTCCGTTCGACGCGGGACCTCTCGGGAGGCCACCGTACCGGGCCCACGCTCCGCGCACCCGCCGCACGGCCGCCGACCGTCCGCCCACCGGACCCCCTTGACGGCGAATATTGGTCCAGTCCAATCTGTGATGTCGTGACCGCGGCGGCCTCCGGGCCGGTCCGCGGCACGAACCCGCACGCCCTGCCGCATCCTGCCCTGCCGCACGTGCTTCACCCGACCGCGCGCCCCCACAGCACGCGGTCCGGCTCCCACGGCCCACCCGGGCCACCGCACCGCCGGAACCCCCACTCCTCCGGAGGACCACCGCATGCACGACCGTGTCATGTCCGCGCGCCCCGTTGAGCGCCGGGCCGCCGCTCCGCGCCGCCGCGCGCTCGCCCTCGCCCTGGCCGCCACGCTCAGCACCGGCAGCGCCGCCCTCGCGCTCTCCCTCAACACCGCCTCGGCCGCCCCCGTCAACCTGCTCACCAACGCCGACTTCGAGACCGGCACGCTGGCCGGCTGGACCTGTGCCAACGGATCGGTCGTCACCACCCCGGTGCACGGCGGAAGTTACGCGCTCAACGGCGCCGCCTCGGCGTCCGACACCGCGCAGTGCCAGCAGACGGTCGTCGTCCAGCCGAACACCACCTACACCCTGGCCGGCTGGGTGCGCGGCAGCTACGTCTACCTGGGCGCGACCGGAACCGGCGTCAACTCCCAGAGCTGGGCGCCCAGTGCCACCGCCTGGACCCAGCTGAGCACCACCTTCACCACGGGTGCGAGCACCACCTCGGTGACGGTCTTCACGCACGGCTGGTACGGCACCGGCGCGTACCAGGCCGACGACCTCACCCTGACCGGCCCGGCGGGCCCGACCGGTACGGCCAGCCCGACCGCGACCAACAGCCCCACCGCCACGAGCAGCCCGACCGCGACCAACAGCCCCACCGCGACCAACAGCCCGACGGCCACGAACAGCCCCACCGCCACCAACAGCCCCACGGCGACCAACAGCCCGACCGTGACGCCCACCGCCACCTCGACCGGCACCGGTCCCACCGGGGACGGCAAGGTCACCACGCCGACCGGCCTCACCGTCACCAAGGTCACCCACAACGCCGTGGTCCTCAAGTGGCAGCCGGCCACCGTGAGCGCCGGCGACCTCCCGGTCGCCTACAAGGTCTACGCGGGCGACCAGTTGGTGGCCACCTCGATGGGCACCTCGGTGGCGGTCAGCTCGCTGCTGCCGACCCGCGGCTACACCTTCACCGTCCAGGGCTACTCCGGCAGCCACGCCTCCGCGCAGTCCGCCCCGGTGAACACCACCACCGCCGCGGCGCCCGCCAACAGCCCGTTCCGCTCGGCCTACTTCGACCAGTGGGGCGTCTACGAGAACGCCTACCACGCGAAGAACGTCGACACCAGCGGTGCGGCCGGCAAGCTGGACGTCATCAACTACGCGTTCGCCAACATCCACCCCACCAACCTGACCTGCTTCCAGGCGGTCAAGGCCTCGGACTCGGCGAACGAGAACAACCCGAACGCCGGTGACGGCGCCGGTGACGCCTACGCCGACTACCAGGCCGACTACAACGCCGCCACCAGCGTGGACGGCACGGCCGACACCTGGGAGCAGCCGGTCAAGGGCAACTTCAACCAGCTGCGCCAGCTGAAGGCCAAGTACCCGAACCTGCGGTTCACCATCTCGCTCGGCGGCTGGACGTACTCCAAGTACTTCTCGGACGCGTCCGCCACCGACGCCTCGCGCAAGAAGTTCGTCTCCTCCTGCCTCGACATGTTCCTCAAGGGGAACCTGCCGGCCAACGTCGCCGGTGACCCGGCGGGCGGCGCGGCCTCGGCGGCCGGCCTCTTCGACGGCGTCGACATCGACTGGGAGTACCCGGGCTCGGCCGGCGGCCACACCGGCAACCACTACTCCCCCGCCGACAAGCAGAACTTCACCCTGCTGCTCAAGGAGTTCCGCACCCAGCTGGACGCCCTCGGCAACGCCCAGGGCAAGCGGTTCCTGCTGACCGCGGCGCTGCCCAGCGGCCAGGACAAGATCGCGCAGCTGGAGACCGACAAGATCGGCGCGTACCTGGACTACGCCGACATCATGACCTACGACATGCACGGGTCGTGGGACGCCAAGGGCCCGACCAACCACCAGGACCCGCTGCACGACAGCCCGGCCGACCCGACCACGCCGATCACCCCCGGCACCCGCAAGTACAACATCGACACCACGCTGGCTGCGTACACCACCGGCCTGTCGGAGTACGGCATCACCGGCGGGTTCCCGGCGAACAAGATCGTGCTCGGGGTGCCGTTCTACTGGCGCGGCTGGACCGGCGTGCCGGCCGGCGACAACTTCGGCCTCTACCAGAGCGCGACCGGCCCGACCCCGGCCAAGCCGCTGAGCGCGGAGGCCGGCCTGGCCGCCTGGAAGGAGCTCAACCCGACCGCCGCCAACACCCACTGGGACCCGGTGACCGAGTCCTCCTGGGTGTACGACGGCACCAACTTCTGGACCGGTGACACCCCGCAGGCCGTCCAGGCCCGCGGCGCGTACGCCAAGAGCAAGGGCCTGGCGGGCATGTTCGCCTTCTCCCTGGAGAACGACGACGCCTCCGCCACCATGCTCAACGCGATGAGCAGCAGCCTGAACTGACGCTCCGCTCTCAGCGGCCCCGGGGGCCGGCCGGTGGTGGTGCACCGGCCGACCCTCCGGGGCCTCGTCGTTTCCGGACGGTGCGCCGGCGGGTGCCTCCGGGCGTCGGCTCAGCGCTCCGGCACCGGGTCGACGCCGCCGCCGCGCCGGGCCGCGCCGGGGCGGCAGCGCAGCAGCCGGCCCGCCGTCAGACGGGCACCGCGCAGCGCGCCGTGGCGGTGCAGCGCCTGGACGGCGTAGGTCGAGCAGGTCGGGGTGTACGGGCAGCAGGCCGGGCGGTTCGGGCTGATCTCGGCGCGGTAGTGCCGCACCGCGCCGTACAGCATCCCGGCGGCCAGGCCCCGCGGCGGGGGCGCGGCCGGGTCGGTGCGGTGCGCCGCGGCGCGCCGCGTCCTGCCGCCGGTGAGGGCGAACCGGAGGCCGGCGGCCATCATCACCGGGAAGAGACCGATCAGGCAGGGACCGTCGCACCCGTCACCGCCGCCACCACCGCAGCCGCAGCCGGAGGGGAGGCAGTCGTCCACGTCGTCCTTCTGCTTCTTCTTCTCCCCGTGCGCGCGCAGGTACGCCTTCCATTCCCGCTGCTGCCGCTTGCGCCGGCGCCGCTCCTCGGCCGGCAGCCACCACCAGGCCCGTCCGGGGCGTCTGGTCGTCGGGAACTGTTCGCCCTGGCCGGGCTGCTGGTGGGACAACGCTGATGATTCCTCTCGGCGCGCACGCCGGGGCCGACCCCCAACGGCTCGATCAGACTATCGAAGGCCGTGATCGCGGGGGCCGGCCAGGGCGAGGACCGGGCAGGGCGCTCAGTCGCTCCCGCCGCCGAGCGTGGGGAACAGGTCGGTGAACGTCTGGGTGGTGACCGAGACGCTGCGGCCGAAGGGGTCGTCGAAGTCCCAGATGAGGAACAGCAGGAAGGCGATCAGCGCGCTGAACGCACCGGCGAGCAGCAACTCGCGCGCGGAGCGCCGGATCTGCAGGGCGAACACCATGCCGACCGTCACCACGGCGCCCACGATCAGACCGAACCAGACCACGCCCGGCATGGTCGGGCCGGCGTTCTGCCCGCGCGCGTTGCGGGCGTCGTCGGCGATGCTGATCCGGTCCATGATCGGCTGATAGGCCTGGGCCTCCAGGTCGGAGGCCGGGGCACGGGTCGCGACGTCGGTGCGCAGCTTCTCCAGCAGCTCGGTTCCCCGGTCGGAGATCTCACCGTTCTCGCGCATGTACGTCCACTCCACGTCCACCACGTAGGAGACGTAGGCGTCGACGTCGGCGCGGACCTGGTCCCGGAACTCCACCGGGTAGACCTGCGCCCGCTCGCTGACCTCGTGCAGCGACTGCGCCTCGCGGAAGAGGTCGTCCTGCGCCTGGCCGCGCGCCTCCCAGACACCGGCGATGGCGAGGCCGAGCACGATCGCGTAGACCACGCCGATCATCATCGTCATGTACTCGATGACGTCGGGCGTCTCGTCGGCGGCCTCGTTCACACCGGCGCGGCGGTGCTTCAGCAGCACCACCGCCACCACGACGGCGCCGGCCGCCAGCATGGCGATGGCCAGCGCCAACCACTCGGACATGGGAACTCCTTTCTCGGTCGGAGATCGACAGGGTCGATCGGAAGCAATCGGGACCGTTCGTCCTGACCAGTGCGGTTCGACAAACGGGAAGCAAAAAGGGGAAGGGGAAAAGGGGGGAGGGGAAGCGGAGGCGGCGTCAGGAGCCGCTGGTTCCGCCGGAACCCCGGGAGCCGCCGGAGCCGCCACCACCGCGACCGGCCCGGCCGCGCGGGCGCAGCGCCGCCGCCGCGAGCACGGCGGGCACCGTGACGACCAGCATGGTCCGGGTCGTGGAGCCGCCGTGATGCCGCTCCGGCGCCTGGACGGGCGGAGCCGGTGGCACGGGTCGCAGCGTCGGAGCCGACCGCACCGGGCTGGGAGCCGGGGGCAACGGGGTCGGCGTCGACGCGGGCGGCGCGGGCGCTTCGGGCGCGGGCGCCGGGGGCGGGAGTGGGGGCGGCGGGACGACCGGCACGGGCGGCGGGGTCGTCGGTCTCGGAGTGGGGGTGGACGCCGACGGCCGGGGCGACGCGGGCGGCGGGGTGGCCGACGGCGTGGGCCGCGGCGTCGGAGCCGGCGGGGCGGGCGGGGCCGGCTGCACCGGGGCCGGGATCGGCGGCGGGGTCGGCACCGGGGTGGGGATCGGGGTGACGATCGGCGTCGGCGTCTCGACGGGCGTCGGTGTGGGAGTCGGCGTGGGCCGGGGCGTCGGGGTCGGCGTCGGACTGGGGCTCGGCGACGGCGACGCACTCGGCGACGGGCTCGGCGTCGGAGTGGGCGATGGGCTCGGCGACGGCGACGGGCAGGGGTGGTGCGTCGGCTTTGTCGGATGCGGGTGCGGGTGCGGGTGGTGCAGGATCCCGGCGAGGTCGACGTCCACGCCGACCGCCACGTTCACGCCCACCCCGACGTCCACGCCGCCCCGGCCGACCCCGACCGCGACATCCGTCCCGACGCAGACGCAGGTCTCGACGACCGGGCCGTGCGGCCGACCGCCGCCCTGCTGGTCCCCCGTGGAGCGGGCGGCGGCCGAGCCGCTCACCAGCGCGCAGAGCGCGGCCACCCCGGCCGCCGCACCGGCCAGCCGGATCCGCCGCGCGCGAGGGCCGCCGGAGGCACCGTGCCCGGCGGCGACGGGCGCCGGGCTCCGGTCCGCGGTCACGACGGCCCGTCCATCGATATCCGCCGGGGCGGCTGGGGCAGCGGCATCGCTCCGTGCACCTCTCGCGTCGTCAGGAGGTCGGCCGCGCCGGGAGGGGGCCGACACCGGACGGCCCGCCACGGGGGCGGGCCGTCCGGTATCCGGTTGAACGATCATCGGGGTGGACCGGTTACGCCCGGCCCGTGGCGGGCCCCCGGGGAGGGCCCGCCCGAACTGCGCCTCAGCGGCGCCCGTGCGCGATCTCGACGTTCTCCAGCACACCCACCGCGTCCGGCACCAGGATCGCGGCGGAGTAGTAGGCACTCACAAGGTAGGAGATGATCGCCTTCTCGTCGATGCCCATGAACCGGACGGACAGGCTCGGCTGGTACTCGTCCGGAATGCCGGTCTGGTGCAGGCCGATGACGCCCTGGTTGTCCTCGCCGGTACGGATCACCAGGATCGAGCTGGTGTTCTCCTTGCTGATCGGGATCTTGTTGCACGGCAGGATCGGAACGCCGCGCCACGCCGGCACCTGCTGCCCGCCGAGGTCGACGTGGTGCGGGTAGAGCCCGCGCGCGTTCAGCTCACGGCCGATCGCGGCGATGGTCCGCGGGTGGGCGAGCAGGTAGTCCGGGTCACGGCGGCGGTTGAGCAGCTCGTCCAGGTCGTCCGGGGTGGGCGGGCCGGAGTGGGTCTGGATCCGCTGGTCGAAGTCGGCGTTGTTGAGCAGGCCGAACTCCGGGTTGTTGACCAGCTCGTGCTCCTGGCGCTCGCGCAGCGCCTCGATGGTCAGCCGCAGCTGGTGCTCGATCTGGTTCATCGGCTGGTTGTAGAGGTCGGCGACCCGGGTGTGCACCTTGAGGATCGTCTGGGCGACGCTCAGCTCGTACTCGCGCGGCTTGAGCTCGTAGTCCACGAAGGCGCCGGGGAGCTGGTACTCGCCGTGGTGGCCCGCCGACATGGCGATCTCGGCCTCACCGCGCTCGTTCTGGGCCTGGAGCGGCAGCGCGAGGAAGGCCTCCAGGTGCTCCCGCAGCGCGGCCGAGTTGTCGCGGATCTGCTCGAAGTCCCGGCGGAGCAGCGACAGCACCGTACCGGCGGTCGCCGTCTTGGCGGTGAACTCCCAGACGGCGTCGGGTTCGAGCACGGCGTTCTCGCCGAAGCGGTCACCGTCGCCGAGCACGCTGACCACCGTCTCGTCGCCGTACTTGCCGGTGCCGATCTGGTTGATCTTGCCGTGCGCGATCAGGTAGATCCGGTCTGCGGACGTGCCGCGGTCGGCGAGCACCTCGCCCGGGCCGAAGTCGCGCTGCTCGCAGCGGTCGGCCAGCGCGGTGAGCACCTCGTCGTCCTCGAAGCCGCGCAGCAGGGCGAGTTCGCCGAGCTCCTGCGGGATGACCCGGACCTGGGAACCGGTCTTGATGAACTCGATCCGGCCGTCACCGACCGTGTAGGTCAGTCGGCGGTTGACCCGGTAGGCGCCACCGGCGGCCTGCACCCAGGGCAGCACCTTGAGCAGCCAGCGGGAGGTGATCTCCTGCATCTGCGGTGCGGACTTGGTGGTCGTGGCAAGATTGCGGGCCGCAGCCGTCGTCAGGCTGGACTGCTGCGCCACCTGCGGTGTCTCCGGGGTGGTCGTCTCCACGGACATCGGCAGGGATCTCCTTCGTGTGATCGGGTCACGCCGACCCGTCGGACGGCCGGCTGACAGCCGGAGTCTCTGTTTCGACGGATCATCAGATACGCGTATCGGTGGGAGTTTTGGCGGCCTTCGCGATGCGGTGCGCCCCGCTCGGGCGATCCATCGGAACCCTAGATCACCAAGACCCCGGCAACCCCGCACGGCAGCCGACTGCCCCCCGATAGGGTGAATCTCTCCGATCGGAAGGTTTGAATCCGAGAACCGCACGCCACCGCGGCCGCACATTTCTGCGCATGCGAATCGCCCAGACGCAGGAACGATTCACCCCACCCGAACGGAGGGGCGCGAGCGCGCGCGCCCCAGCCTGTGGGGCGCGAGACCGTCAAACGTCTGTTCGAGATTCGAACACTGTGCGATTGAAGGCTGCGGACAGGGGTCCGGATCAGGACCTGCGTTCGAACGGCGTCGGCCTCGGCCGGGGCCCGCGGGCAGCCTAATCCTCGCGTCGCGACCGGCCGTCGGGCGGGGTCCGGCGGGCTGCGGGCGGACCCGTGCGGCGGCGGGACGGCGGCCGGTTCCTGGGCGGGTGCAGGGAGCGCCAGTGCGCCATCCACCAGAGCCCGCTCACCACGACCGAGAGGCCGATCACCACCAGGGCCAGGGCCGGCCAGCGGCTGTCGGCGAGCCGGATGTCGGCGACCAACAGGACCCCCACCCCAGCGACCGGGACGAGCAGCGCGAACGCGGCCCGGGCGGCCGCGGTCACCACCCCGGGGTCGGTCCGGGCCCGGCGGGGGCCGGGCCAGTCGGCCGGCTCCCCGCCGAGGTGGAAGGCGACGGCGCGCGCGGCCAGCCGGTCGGTCGCCCGGTTGTAGGAGAACGCCATGTAGGGCAGCCAGATCAGCGGGGCGACGGTGCCGACCAGGAACACCAGGGCGAGCAGTGCCCACTCCCCCGCGGTCCGCCACCGGGACGGCGGCGGGACGACGTCCTCGCTGGTCAGCCCGAGCAGGCGGGCCATCCGCCACACCAGTGCGGCGAACCCCCGGAACCGGCCGGGGCGAGCGGCGTCCGCCTCCGGCAGCGGGCCGGCCTCGATGGCCCGCTCGGCACTCGCGAGGTCCGGGTGCGCCCCCTGGAGGACGAGCAGTTCGGGGGCCCGGGTCCGGTCCGTGGGGTCCTTGCCCGCGAGGGCGGCCAGCTCCAGCAGCAGCTGGCCCTGGGCCAGCAGCGCGATGCAGAAGGCGAACGGGGCCATCCAGAGGAAGGGGCCCGCGACGAACGCGCCCTCGTTCTGGCTGGCCCGGCGGGCGCGGTCGACGGCCCGCCGGGCCAGGTCGCGCTCCGGGGCGTCCGGATGCGCCGCCCGGAGCTCCGCGACCCGGCGGGCGGCCCGGGGCCCGCGGTGGCGGACGGCGAAGACCGCCAGCAGCTCCGGCATCCGGGCCGGGTGGGCGCGCATCGAGCGCATCAGCTCGACGACGGGGGCGCTCTCGTCGGCCCCGGGTGCCCCGGGCTGTTCCGGGCGCCCAGGGCCCGGGTCTGTCGTTGGGGCCACGTCCGTCCCACCGTCCGCCGCGCGCTCCGGCCACACCCGGGCCGACGCCTCGCCCGGGCTCCTCCCAGCCTAGGTGCTGCCCTCGAAATCCCGCCTGCCGGGCCGTCCGCCCCGGCCTGCGGCCGGGAGGTGCCCCCGACCGCACGCACTCCGCCCCCGTGGACGCGGATCCGGCCTCCCGCCGGTCAGGCGACCTCGAAGCCCTGCCGGACCCGGTCGAAGCGGTCGGCCGCGAGGTCGTCGGGGGTGATCCAGAAGGAGACGTTGACGCACTCGCCCCAGTCGGCGGCCAGCACGCCGCTCTCGATCTGGAGCAGCGGGCGGTGGCCCTCGGGGCGGCCGGTGTCGGTGTCGCACCAGCCGAGCACCCGGACCGCGGGGCGGGGCAGCTGCTCGGCGAGGTCCTGGGCGAGGTCGAGGGCGATCAGGAAGTCGTCGGGGAACAGCCGCTCCAGCTCGCGGTCCTGGTAGGACGGCGCGGACAGCGCCCGGGCAGCCCGGACCGGGACGGCCGGCACGGCGGGAGTGCCACGCTCGGTGAGCGGCGCCGGCCGCGGCGGAGCACCGGCGGCCACGTGCAGGACCCGGCAGCCGCGGCCGGTGAAGTCGGTGAGCCACTCGTCGTGGAAGAAGAGCAGCAGTCCGTCGGCGGGCAGCGGCCAGCCGCCGGCGTCCGGTCCGGTGGCCAGGAAGGCCGCGGCGAGCTCGGCGCAGTCGAGCTGGGCGAGCAGCTGCATCGGACGGTCGGCGAACTCCGGCCAGGCCGTGCCCGCCGGCAGCGCGGGCAGCCCGCCGAGCCGGCCGACCACGTCGTCGTGCGCGGCACCGCCGGCGTCACCGGTGTCTGCGGTGTCCGCCACGGGATCGAGGACGAGGGAGGAGCGGAACAGCCCGTGGACCAGCGGCGCCAGCCGCTCGCCGGCCCGGGCGCGGATCAGCTCCGCGACCTCGCCGGGTATCGGCGGCACGCCCTCGCCGGGGACGGTCACGCGGGTGTCGGTGGTCACCAGTTCGGCCATGCGCCAAGCCTGTCACGGGGGTACGACAACGCCGGGCGGCAGCCGCTGCCCGGGCGGGCGGACGGGCACGCGGACGGGCACACGGGCAGGTACGCGGACGGGCGCCGGGAACGGCGAAGCCCCCGTCAGGTGCCGCCACGGGGGCGAGCGGCACCTGACGGGGAGTCACGGAAGGAGAGGGGACGCGGGCCGTCAGGAGCAGACGACCTCGTTGCCGGGGACCTGGAAGACGCCGGAGTCGTTGGCGGTGCCGTTCGCGTACTCGTAGTAGAGGTAGGTGTAGAAGTCGATCCGCGCGCCGTTGCCGCAGACCGAGTCGGCGCCGATGGCGTAGGTCAGGGTGACCGTGGTGGTGGCGCCGGCCGCGACCGGGACGGAGTGGTGGACCAGGCCGCTGGTGGCGCCGGTGTCACAGCTGGTGACGTTGCCGCCACAGGCGGAGAAGCCGTACTTCAGGCCGGTGTTCAGGGTGGTGGCGTAGGTCGGCTGGATGGACTCGTAGACGAACTGCGCGGCGGTGTCGTGCGTGTTGGTCAGGGTGAGCGTGAGGGTGACGGAGGAGCCCGGGGTGGCGGTCGCCTTGTCGACGGCGACGGACAGCACCGGGGTGCCGGCGTGGGCGGGGGTCGCCGACAGCAGCAGGGCGACCAGGAAGGCGAGGACCGCGGGGAGGCCGAGACGGCTCTTGAGTGAAGTGCGCATGACCAGTGAGCGTAGGCGGCCGTCCGGGTCGCGGCGGCGGCTTCCGCCCCGGTCCGTACCGGCATATGACCGGCGAGCGGACGCCCGGGCCATTACCTTCCGGTTCGCTTCGCTCCCGGGTGTCCGGAGCCCTACCCTCCCCTCCCGCCGCGCGGGACGGCGGCTCGCCCACGAGCCGGGCGACGGAGCGGTCCGGCGGACCGGGCGCCGAGCGGCCGGGCCCGTGTTCCGTCAGAGCGGCGGCGGCAGGATCGCGCAGAGCGCCTCCACGGCCGCCGGGTAGGCGTGGTCGGGCGGGGTCGCGTAGCCGACCACCAGGCCGTCCACCGCCGGCATCGCCTCCGGGGCCAGGAGCGGGTGCCGGAAGTCCGCCAGCCCGTCCAGGGCCAGCCCCCGGTAGGCCGCCGCCTTGAGCACCGAGCGCTCCGTGCCGGGCGCCAGCCGGAGCACCGCGTGCAGTCCGGCCGCGATCCCGGTGACCTCGACGTGCGGGGCCCGTTCGGCCAGGGCGTCGACCAGCCGGTCGCGGCGCTCGCGGTAGCGGCGGCGCATCCGCCGCACGTGCCGGTCGTAGCCGCCCGAGTCGATGAACTCCGCCAGGGTCAGCTGGTCCAGCGCGCTCGCCCAGCCCTCGCGCTCCCCCTTGGCGGCGACCACCCGGTCCACCAGGTGGTCGGGCAGCACCATCCAGCCGAGCCGCAGGGCCGGGCTGAGGCTCTTGCTGGCCGTCCCGAGGTAGACCACCCGCTCCGGGTCCAGTCCCTGCACCGCACCGACCGGCTGCCGGTCGTAGCGGAACTCACCGTCGTAGTCGTCCTCCAGGACCAGCCCGCCGCGCCCGCGCGCCCAGTCCACCACGGCCGCCCGCCGGCCCGCGTGCAGCGGTCCCCCGGTCGGGAACTGGTGGGCGGGGGTGAGCAGCGCGGTCCGGACCTCGCGCTGGTCCGCCAGCGCGCCGACCCGCGCGCCGTGCTCGTCGAGCGGGAGCGGGGCGGTGGTGACCCCGGCGGCGGCCAGCAGACCGCGGTGGAAGGGCAGTCCGTAGCCCTCGACGGCGAGCGGGCCCCGGCTGCGGGCGGGGAGCACGGCGCCAGGGCCGTCGAACAGCAGGCGCAGCGCGTGGGCGAAGCCGGAGCAGACCACGATCCGGTCCGGGTCGGTCCGCACCCCGCGGGCGCGGGCGAGGTAGTCGGCGAGGGCCTCGCGCAGTTCGCGCCGGCCCTGCGGGTCGCCCGGTCCGAACGCCTCGTTGGGCGCGGCGGTGAGCGCCCGGCGTCCGGCGGCGAGCCAGGCGGTGCGGGGGAAGGCGGCCGCGTCGGGCCGGCCCTGCCGCAGGTCGTGCGTGGGGCGCTGCGGCAGGGAGGAGCGGCGGGCGCGGTTCGCGGCGACCGGTTCGGCCCGTTCGGCGACGGCGGTGCCCGAGCCCTGGCGGGCGGTGAGCCAGCCCTCGGCGACGAGTTCCGCATAGGCGTCGGCGGCGGTGTTGCGGGCGATGCCGAGATCGGCGGCGAGCGTGCGGTAGGGCGGCAGCCGGGTGCCGGGGGCGAGCCGGCCGCTGCGGATCGCCTCGCGCAGGGCGGCCATCAGCGCGGACCGGCGGCTGCCCGTGGCGGGCAGGTCGAGGTGCAGGTCGGTGCCGGACGGGCCGGCGTCGGAGCGGGTGGCGGCGGCGGTGGCGTTCACGTCGTCCGTCGGGCGCCCGGGGTGGTGGGCCGGACCGGCGACGGGGTGCGCCGGTCCGCCGGATCCGGCGGGACGGCGGCGGGGTGTCCGGGGCGGATCGACCGGGGTGTCCGTCATGGTCATGCACCTTAGCGCCGGGCCCGTGCGGGCCCTGGGGCCGGGCCCCGCGGCCTCGGGCGGCCCGGCGCCGTCGCCCGGTCGGCCCCGCCGGGTGGGTTGCGCCGTTCCTGCATCGGTGTGTGCTTCCGACTGCGATCGGGTGATCCGATGGTCGGATTGTGTCGTTCTCTGCGTGTCGGCTGGCTATTCCTTCGGCATGACCAACACCAGGAAGTACCTGATCGCCGCGGGCCTCGGTGCCGCGCTGGCGGTCCTGTCCGCCGGCCCCGCCTTCGCCGGCGACTGCGACGAGCCCGAGCACGGGCACCACGAGCCGGGGCAGCACGCCCCCGCGTTCCACTCCCCCACCCCCCACGAGGGCGGCGGAACGACCTGTATCAACGAGGGCGGGGCCTACGCCAGCGGTGTGGTGGCCAACTCGCCGGGCGTGCTGTCCGGCAACCAGATCCAGATCCCGATCAGCGTCCCGATCAACGTCTGCGGCAACAGTCTGTCCGTCCTCTGACCGAAGCCCGCCCGCGCGCCGACGCCTCACCGGCGCGCCCCCGCACGCCGAGGGCTGCGGTCCCGGAACCCCGGGGCCGCAGCCCGTTCTCCTTGGCTGCGCGCCTTCCCCTCCCCGCGGGCGCCTACGGGACCACCGTGACCGGCCAGCGGCCCGCCTTGACCAGCCGCACCGCGACCGAGCCGATCACCCGGTGCCCGGCCTGCTCGGAGGCTCCGACCACCACCCCGTCGGCCCGCAGCTCGTCCGCCAGCCGCGCCAGCCCCGTGTACGGGTCGCCGCGCACGGTCAGGAACCGCCAGTCCACCCGCCAGACGTCGCGCAGCCGGTGCTCGGCCTCGCGGATCGCGGTGAGCAGTTCCTCGGCGATCTCCCGGGTGGTCTCCTCGACGGCCGCGCCGGCCAGGGCGGTGGCCGCGCCCAGGACCGGCTGGATGTAGGCGATCGCCAGGGTGGCGTTCTGCCGCCGGGCCAGGCCGGCCGCGTAGGCGGTGGCACGCCAGGAGGAGTCCGAGCCGTCCAGGCCCGCCAGGAGCATCTTGGGGCCGTCGGTGCCCAGCTCGAACCCGGCCGGCGCGACCGCACCGCCCGGCTCCTCGGCCTCGAAGTCCGCCTCGTCCCGCTCCGCATCGCTCTCGTTGGTCATGGCCCGAGGCTATGCCGGACACGGCGGGTGACCGCAGGGGGCACGGCCGGTGAGGGCTGTGGTGCGGGCCACCCGCGCCCCCGGCTCCCGGCCCCCGGAGGGGCGGATTCGCGCACGGCGCGGCGAGCGCCCGTCACGCCCCGTCGACCGTGTGCGCGGCCTCACAGGGCCCGGGATGTGCGCCAGGCCACTTTCCCAGAAGGTTTGATCTTGAAAATCGGGACATTTGCCTTCAAATCCACCCATTTTCTTGATCCTTACTAGCGGTAACCCCGCCCTGACGTGGCTAAACCTGCGATTCCTTGAAACGGCCCCACAGCCCCCGTAACTTCGAAGTCGTTGCACCGAGCAAGCCGCTCACCAGGGCCTCACCGCCCCGGGAGCAGGACGGTGCAAGACCACGCGAGTGCTGAGTCCCCGAAACCGACGGCCTTCCGAGGGCCTGGTTCCGCACGCTCGCAAACCCTCTCCGAAAGGAAACCCATGACCTTCCGTAACGAGACCGCCGCTGCCACCACCACCGCCACCAAGCGCCGCAACCGCGTCCGGATGGCTCTGATGGCCGGGGCGCTCACCGCTCTCCCGGTGGCCGGCCTCGTCGCGGCGAACGGCGCCTCCGCCGCGCCGGTCTCCGTGTGGGACAAGGTCGCGCAGTGCGAGGCGACCGGTAACTGGGCCATCAACTCGGGCAACGGCTTCTACGGCGGCCTGCAGTTCACCTCCAGCACCTGGGCCGCCTTCGGTGGCACCGCCTACGCGCCGCAGGCGCACCAGGCCACCAAGGCGCAGCAGATCGCCGTCGGCGAGAAGGTCCTCGCCTCGCAGGGCCCCGGCGCCTGGCCGGTCTGCTCCGTCAAGGCCGGTCTGACCAAGTAAGACCCCTGGCCGGGCAGGACCCCGCGCCTCCCCTCGCCGGGAAGCACCGCACCCCCTCCGCGGGGAGCACCACGACAACGCCGCTGCACCCGACCGGGCCCCTGAAGGGCCGGTCGGCGTCCAGCGGCGTCGTGCGTTCTGCGACGCGGCCGTCGAGGCTGGTGGCCACGTGCGGCTTGCGCGCACAGTAGTCGTCGAACTCCTCGTCCGTCCGGCGGCCGGGTACGGCGCGCGCAGGTCCCGGTCCGCCTTCGGGCCACCGGCGGGGACATCGCTTTCCGCATGCCGGACGCCCGCCGCACCTCGGTGGTCGGCCGTGCCCGGTCGGCCGGACCCGGCTGGGCGGTCCCGGTCGGCCGCACCCGGTCGGACAGTATCCTTGACGGACTCGCGGACCGCCCGGTCCCGCAGGGCGTACCAGCGTGAGGAGTGGGGTCTTGGCCGACAGCGGGCTGCTGGCCCATCAGCGGCAGGCGATGATCGCCGAGATGGTGCGCCGCAGCGGGGCCGTGCGCGTCGCCGAGCTGGTCGAGCAGCTGGGCGTCTCCGACATGACCGTGCGCCGTGACCTCGACGCCCTGGAGCGGTCCGGCGTGGTGAAGAAGGTGCACGGCGGGGCCGTCGCCGCCGCCGGCACGGCCATCGACGAGCCGGGTTTCGAGGCGAAGTCGGCGCTGGAATCGGCCGCGAAGGCGGCCGTGGCGGAGGCCGCGGCCACCCTGGTCGAGCCCGGCAGCGTGGTCGCCCTCGCGGCGGGCACCACGGCGTACGCGGTCGCCGCCCGGCTGCTGCACGTACCGCGCCTCACCGTCGTCACCAACTCGCTGCCGGTCGCGGAGCTGATCCGCTCGACGGGTGACGAGCCGGCGGCCGGCGCGCCCACGCTGCTGCTGACCGGCGGCTCGCCCACCCCCTCGGCGGCGCTGGTCGGCCCGCTGGCCGACCAGGCGGTCCGCTCGCTCCATGTCGACCTGCTGATCCTCGGGGCGCACGGGGTCAGCGAGAAGGCCGGTCTGACCACCCCCAACCTCGCCGAGGCGCAGACCAACCGGGCACTGGTCGCCTCCGCCCGCCGGGTCGCGGTGGTGGCCGACCACACCAAGTGGGGCGTGGTCGCGCTCAGCGGGTTCGCCGGTCTCGACGAGATCGACGTGTTCGTCACCGACTCGGGCCTCAACGCCCAGGCCCGCACCGCCCTGGCGGAGGCCGTCGGGGAGCTGGTCGTCGCTCCGGTCCCGACGGACTGACGCCGGCCGGGCCGGCCGGACGCTGACCGGGCAGGCCGACCGGACCCTAGCCGGGCAGGCCGACCGCGCGGTCGCCGGAGCGGGACTGCTGGACCACGACGGCGACCACCAGCAGGGAGCCCTGGGCGACGTTCTGCCAGAAGGAGTTGATGCCTTCGACGGTGAGCCCGTTCTCCAGGGCCCCGAGCAGGGCGACGGCCAGCAGGGTGCCGCCGATCCCGCCCCGGCCGCCCTTGAGGGCGCAGCCGCCGAGCGCCGCGGCGGTGATCGCCTTGAGTTCCAGGCCCTCGCTGCCGGAGACCGGCTGGCCCGAGCCGGTGCGGGCGGTGAGCAGGATGCCGGCGAGCGCGGCGACCGCGCCGATCAGGGCGTAGACGGCCACCAGGTACTTGTTGATCGCGATGCCGGCCAGCCGGGCGGCGGTGTCGTTGCCGCCGATCGCGTAGAGGTTGCGGCCGAGGTCGGTGTAGGTGAGCAGGACGTGCACGGCGAGCGCGACGAGGATCAGGATCCAGACCATCACCGGCAGTCCGGCGATCTTGCCGCGGCCCAGGAAGACGAACACGGGGTCGCCGAGCACATAGCCCTGCGCCCGCCCGTCCGAGACGAGTTGGGCGATGCCCTTGTAGGCGGCGAGTCCGGCCAGGGTGGCGATGGTCGCGTTGACCCGGCCGCGGACGATGACCAGGCCGTTGACGGTGCCGACGAGGACGCCGACGGCCACCGCGGCCGCCGTCCCGGCGAGGGCGTTCGACCCGGCCGAGGTGAAGGCCATGGCGCTGACCACGGAGGCCAGGCCGGCCTGTGAGCCGACCGAGATGTCCAGGCCGCCGCAGATGATCACGACGGTCTGGACGACGGCGAGCAGGCCGGTGATGGTCGCGGCCTCGGCGATCACCTGGAGGTTGGTCAAGCCGAGGTAGTTGTCGTCGAGCAGGCCGAAGACGGTGAGGACCAGGGCCAGGGCGCCGAGCAGGCTGAGGTTCTGGCCGCCGATCCCGGCGAGCAGGGCGAGCGGGCGGCCGCCCGTGCGCCGCCAGCGGCCGTGGCCGGAGCGCGGTCCGCGGTCGGAGCCGGGTTCTCCGGACCCGGGTTCGCCGGGACCGGGTCGCCCGACGGCGGGCGGAGTGGCGGCGCTGCTCATGAGGGTGCTCCCGGGGAGGACGGGCGGTCGGCGGTGGCGGCCGCGGTGATGTCGTCGGCCATGGCGAGCTGCAGGACGGCCTCCTCGGTGGCGTCGGCGCGGTCGAGTTCGCCGGTGATCCGGCCGTTCTGCAGGACGACGATCCGGTCGGCCAGGCCCAGGAGTTCGGGCAGTTCGGAGGAGATGACCAGCAGGGCGACGCCCTCCTCGGCCAGGTCGGCGATGATCCGGTGGATCTCGGTCTTGGCGCCGACGTCGATGCCGCGGGTCGGCTCGTCGAGGATCAGCAGCTTGGGCCGGCGGGCCAGCCAGCGGGCGAGCACGACCTTCTGCTGGTTGCCGCCGGAGAGCTTGCGCACCTCGTGCTCGATGGACGGGGCGCGCACCCGCAGCCGGTCCGTGTACACGCGGGCCAGGTCGCGTTCGGCCGCGCGTTTGACGAAGCGCCAGCGGCGCAGCCGGTCCAGGACGGCGATCGAGGTGTTGTCGCGGATCGACCGGTGCAGGAAGAGGGCCTGGGCCTTGCGCTCCTCGGGGGCGAGGCCCAGGCCGGCGCGGATCACCCGGCCGGGGCTGCCGGTGGGCAGCGGCCGCTCGTCGAGGGTGACCGTGCCGGCGCGGACCGGCAGGTCCCCGGCGAGCGCCAGGGCGAGTTCCGAGCGCCCCGCGCCGATCAGCCCGGCCAGACCGACCACCTCTCCGGCCCGGACGGTGAGGTCGATGTCGCGCACGTGGTCGGTGGTCAGGCCGCGGGCCCGCAGCACCACGCGGTCGGTGGCGACGTCGCCGCGGACGAACAGGGCGGACAGGTCGCGGCCGACCATCTGCCGCACGAGGTCGCCCTCGGTGGTGTCGCGTGCGTCCTGGACGCCGGCCAGCGCTCCGTCGCGCAGCACGGCGATCCGGTCGGCGAGCCGGAAGATCTCGCGCATCCGGTGCGAGACGTAGACGACCGCGACGCCCTCGGCGCGCAGCCGGCCGATGAGCGCGAAGAGGGTGTCGGCCTCGTGCTCGGACAGCGAGGAGGTGGGCTCGTCGAAGGCGATCAGCTTGGCCTCGCCGGCCCCACCGGTCAGCGCGCGCATGATCTCGACCAGTTGGCGCTGGGCGGCGGTGAGCCGGGAGCCGGGCAGGTCGGGGTCGAGGACGCCGGTGAAGCCGAGCCGGTCGAGGTCGGCGGTGATCCGGCGGCGCAGCGCGGCGCGGTCCAGCCGGCGGCCCCGGCCGGTGGGGAGGGCGCCGGCGTAGACGTTCTCGGCGACCGAGACGTGCGGGACGATCTCCGGTTCCTGCGGGACGATCCGGATGCCGAGGGCGCGGGCCTGGGCCGGGGAGCGCAGGTCGACGGGGTGGCCGTCGAGCAGGACGCGGCCCTCGGTGGGCCGGTGGTCGCCGGTGAGGATCTTCAGCAGGGTGGACTTGCCGGCGCCGTTCTCGCCCATCAGCGCGGTGACCGTCCCGCGGGGGAAGTCGAGGGTGACGCCGCTCAGGGCCCGGACGGCGCCGAAGGTCTTGGTGAGGGCCGCGACGCCGGTGGTGCCGGGCGGTTGCGGGGTGGGCCGCTGCCCGGTGGGCGGCCGGGGCCCGGGCGGCTCCGGGGTGGCCGACGGCTCGGCGGCCCGGTCAGCCACAGGTGACTCCCGCGCCCTGCCAGGTGGCGGCGTCGACCATGGTGGCGCGCGCGAACAGCTCGGCCGGGAACTCCTTGCCGTTCTTGAGCTTGTCGTACATGGTCTGGACGGCGAGCGCGCCGACCTCCCGCCCGTTGATGAACAGCGCGGCCTTCATCCCGGTCGGCTTGCCCGCGCTCCAGTCCTTGCAGGCGAGGTAGGCGCCGAGGCCGACGCCGATCACGTCGTTCGCGCCGAGGCCGGCATTCTGCAGCGCGGTGACGCCGCCGTGCACGTTCTCGTCGTTGCAGCCCCACACCACCCAGTGCTTGACGCCCGGGTTGGCGGTGACGGTCGCGGCGACCTTGTCCTGCGCGCCGGTGGGGGTGTTGTCGGTGGCGACGTCGATGGTCCGTACGCCGGGGGCGGCCGAATCGAAGGCCTCCTTGGCCGCCTTGACGCGGTCCCCGCAGACGGTGACGTCCTGTTTCCAGGCCGCGACGACCCGGGTGTCGGCCGCCGACCAGCCCGCCTTGGTGTACTCCTCGGCGGCGCGCCGGCCGACCTCGGCGCCCATCTGGGCGCCGCTGAAGCCGATCCGCGGCACCAGGTCGGCCTTGGCGCAGGCGGCCGGGTCGGGACCGGTGGCGCAGACCTGGTCGTCGGAGGTGAGCAGGGCGGTCCCGGCGTCCCGGAGGGTCCGCACGACCTGCGGCCCGACGGCCGGGTCGGGGACGACGACGATCACCCCGTTGGTCTTCCGGGCGACGGCCCCCTGCACCTCGCTGACCGTCTTGTTGGCGTCGCTGCCGAGGTTGACCACCTTGAGGTCGATGCCGAGTTCGGCGGCCTTGGCCTTGGCGCCGGCGGCCTCGCCGATGAAGTACTCCTGGTCGCCCTGCTTCTGCAGGTAGGTGATCGAGATCTTCCCATCGACGGGTGCCGCCGAGGCGTTGCCGGTCGTCGTCTCCTGCCCGTCGGAGCAGGCGGCGGTCAGGCCGAGGGCGAGCAGGAGGGAGCCGACCGCAGCGCGGCGGCTGGTGCTTCTGGTCATGGACTGGACCGCTCCTCATCAAGCAGAACCAAACAGATTTCAACGCGATGTGAAATATCACACCCGGTACTGATGGACCGTCAAGCCCCTTGCAGCAGAAAGGTGCTCTTGAATGTCGGCTCCCGCCAGACCTATGCTGCGTTGCTTTCTGTTTGAAAATGAGACAGAAAGCACCAGCGCGACTCCCCTTCACCAGCGAACCTCATGCGCCCCCCACCCGCGCACTCCTGGAGCGCCCATGCGCAGATCCGCGCCCCGAATCGTCCCCCGCACACTGCTGGCGCTGACCCTCGCCTCGTCCGGCCTCGGCGCGCTCGCCCTCGGCCCGGCGGCGGGCCCCGCCGCGGCCGCGCCCACGGCCGTCACCGTCGAGAACGGACAGGCCCTCACCCCGCCGATGGGCTGGAACTCCTGGAACACCCTCGGCACCGCCGTCACCCAGGAACAGGTCGTGCAGACCGTCGACTTCATGGTCGCCCGCGGACTGGTCGCGGCCGGCTACGACACCGTCACGATCGACGACGGGTGGTCACTGGGCCACCGCGACGGCCAGAGCACCGACTTCGCGAAGACCGCCGAAGGCGCCATGCAGCTCTACGACGCCAACCGCAATCCGGTCAGCGGCACCGACGGCACCGGCTTCGACGTCACCAGCGGACACCTGGTGCCCGACCCGGCGCGCTTCCCCTCCCGCACCGTCAACGGCCGCACCGTCAACGGCATCGAATACCTCTCCTGGTACGCGCACAGCAAGGGCATGAAGTTCGGCATCTACGCCACCACCACCTACACCACCTGCCAGGGCCACCCCGGCAGCCTGGGCCACGAGAGCACCGACGCCGACGACTTCGTGGCCTGGGGCGTCGACTACGTCAAGTACGACGACTGCCCCTACGGACCCCAGATCACCGGACCGGACGGCCACCGCTACTACACCCAGGGCATCGGCCGGGAGCTCACCCGCTCCATCTACGCCCGTGCCCAGGACTTCCGCCGGGCACTGGACGCCTCCTCCGCCGCCCGGAACCGGCCCCGGGTCACCCTGAGCATCTCCGCCCAGCCCGTGCACACCGGCATCCCGTACCTGCTGGCGGCCGACGACCCCGCCCGCACCGACCCGGTCGTCGTCGCCGCCGGCACGCCCGCCTACGAGGCGCCCGGCTACGCGCCGACCGGCAAGTGGTGCGGCCAGGTCGCCAACCTGTGCCGGATCGGCGGCGACCGCGGCCCCGACCTGGACGGCGTGCTCTACAACGGCCAGCTGCGGACCGCGCTGGAGTACCCGGGCAACGTCCGGCCCGGCAGCTGGAACGACATGGACATGATGTTCGCGGGCTGGCTGTACCCCTACGGCGTCTACGGCACCACCGACAACTGCACCTGCCACAAGCCGATGACCGACGACGAGGCGCGCAGCGAGATGTCCATCCTCGCGATGATGGCCGCCCCCCTGATCAGCGGCGCCGACCTGCGCACCACGGCGGACACCCGGCACACCGACCAGGGCGTCACCTGGACCACCGGCATCAGCGACTCCGCCCTCGCGATCTACAAGAACACCGATGTCATCGCGGTGGACCAGGACCGCCTCGGCAAGCCGGCCACCCTGGTCGGCGCCCCGCCGGACGGTCCCACCAAACCGATCGTGCTCAAGCGCCAACTGGCCGACGGCGACACCGCCGTGCTGCTGGTCAACCAGGACCCGTCCGGCTGGCAGAACATCACCACCACGCTCACCGATCTCGGGCTGACCGGCCCCGGCTACACGGTCAAGGACCTCTGGAGCGGTGCCACCGGCGTCTTCACCAACACCGTCGGGTCCTGGGTGGCACCGCACGGCGTCGCGCTGTACCGCCTCAAGGCACTGCCCAGCACCGTCCCGGCCGCGGTCGTCGGCGACGGCCGCTACCACGGCATCAGCGCGGGCGGCACCGGCGGCCAGGCCCTGGAGGTCCGCGGCATGTGCGCCGCGCCGGACGGCTCCACCACCGACATCAACACCTGGTGGGACTGGCACACCTCGGAGCAGTGGAAGTTCACCCCGAACCCCGACGGCACCGTGCACATCACCGACAACTGCGACACGCCCACCCAGGTGCACGGCACCCTGACCGGCGGCAACGGGGCCGGCTCGGCCGCCTGGGTGCTCAACCGCTGGGACCCCGCGAGCCCGCACCAGAAGTGGCGGGTCATGCAGAACACCGCCACCGGCGCACTGATCATCACCAATGTCGCCACCGGGCTGGCCCTGGAGGCCCCGCAGAGCGCACCGACTTCCGCGGTCGTCCTCGGCGCGCCGAACCCGGCCGCCCCCGGTCAGGCCTGGACACTGCTCAACTGAGCGGCCGCGTTCCGTTCCTTCCTTCCCCGGGTCCAACTCCCCCGACCCGACCATCCTTTCGGCTCCCTCACCTGGAGGATTCTTGCGCACCCCCGAAACCCGGCCGGGCCGCCGCGTCGCGGCCGCACTGACCGCGCTCACCCTGATGGCGGGTGGCGGCGCCCTCACCGTCGGGCTCCAACTCGCCACCGCGCCACCGGCCGCGGCCCTCGACAACGGCCTCAACCTGACCCCGCAGATGGGGTTCAACAACTGGAACTCCACCGCCTGCGGGGAGCAGTTCAACGAGGCGATGATCAAGAACATCGCCGACATCTTCGTCGACAAGGGCCTCAAGGCCGCCGGCTACCAGTACGTCAACCTCGACGACTGCTGGGCGCTGCCCCAGCGCGACGGGGCCGGCAACCTCGTGCCCGACCCGGTCCGCTTCCCGCACGGCATCAAGGCGCTCGCCGACTACGTGCACGGCAAGGGGCTGAAGCTCGGCCTCTACTCCAGCGCCGGCGACCACACCTGCGACACCAAGGGCTTCCCCGGCGGCCTCGGCCACGAACAGCAGGACGCCGATCTGTGGGCCTCCTGGGGCGTCGACTACCTCAAGTACGACAACTGCCACAACCAGGGCGTCGATGCGCAGACTCGCTACCGGGCCATGGGCGACGCGCTGAAGCGGACCGGCCGGCCGATCCTCTACAGCATCTGCGAGTGGGGCAGCACCGGGCCGTGGAACTGGGCGCAGCCGGTGGGCAACTCCTGGCGCACCACCGGTGACATCAGTGACAACTGGGAGAGCATGATCTCCATCGCGCAGGCCAACCAGGGCCTGGCCAACTACGCCAAGCCCGGGGCCTTCAACGACCCGGACATGCTGGAGGTCGGCAACGGCGGCATGACCGGCACCGAGTACCGGACCCACTTCAGCCTCTGGGCCCAGATGGCCGCACCGCTGCTGATCGGCTCCGACCTGCGCGGCGCCGAGCCGGAGACCCTGGAGATCCTCACCAACAAGGACGTCATCGCGGTGGACCAGGACCCGCTCGGCCGGCAGGGCTCCGTGGTCTCCCGGGTGAACGGCCTCGTGGTGATGAGCAAGCCGCTGGCGGACGGCAGCCGTTCGGTGACCCTCACCAACGAGCGCTCCTATGACACCACCATCAGCACCACGGCGCAGGCCGTCGGCATCGGCGGCGCGGCGTCGTACACGGTCAAGGACCTGTGGTCCAAGCAGACCACGACCAGCACCGGGGCGATCGGCGCGGTCGTCCCGGGACACGGCACGGCGATGTTCCGGGTCACCCCGAGCTCGCCGGTCTCCCCGCCCGACGGGGTCACGCGGTTGAGCGACCTGCCGTTCACCTCCGCCACCAACTTCTGGGGCCCGGTGGAGCGCGACCACAGCAACGGCGACCACGCGGCCGGCGACGGACGGACCATCACTGTCCGCGGCGTCCAGTACCCCTACGGCCTGGGGGTGCACGCCCCCAGCGAGATCGGCTTCCACCTGGGCGGCACCTGCCGCAACCTGGTCAGCGACGTCGGGATCGACGACGAGGCGTACGGCAACGGCTCGGTGGTGTTCCAGGTCTACGCGGACGGTGCGAAGGCCGCCGACAGCGGTCCGGTCACCGGCCGGGACGCGGCGAAGCGGCTCACCGCCGACCTCACCGGGGCCCAGGAGCTGCGGCTGGTGGTCACCGACGGCGGCGACGGCACCAGCTGGGACCACGCCGACTGGGCGAACGTCCGGATCGCCTGCGGCAGCGGCCCGGCCGCCGGCACCCACCAGCTCTCCGACCTCGCCTGGTCCTCCGCGGGCAACAGCTGGGGTCCGGTCGAGCGGGACATGAGCAATGGTGACAACCAGGCCCGCGACGGCTCCACGATCAGCATCGGGGGCGCCAAGTACGCCAAGGGCCTGGGCGTCAACGCGTTCAGCGAGATCGTCTACTACCTCGGCGGATCCTGCTCCGCGCTGAGCACCGACGTGGGCGTCGACGACGAGGCGCAGGGCCGGGGCTCGGTCTCCTTCGAGATCTACGCCGACGACAGCAAGGTCGCCGACAGCGGGCGGATGACCGCAGCCTCCGGGGTCAAGCACCTCACGGCGGCGCTGACCGGAGCCAACGAGCTGCGGCTCGTGGTGACGGACGGTGGCGACGGCACCAACAGCGACCACGCCGACTGGGCCGCGCCGGTGCTCACCTGCTGACCGGGGCGGGCGCGGTGCCGAGCGGTCCTCGGCGCCGCGCCCGTCTCGTGGCGGGGCTCGGGGCGGGGCTCCCGGCGGGGCTCGCGGCGGGCTCGGGTGCCGACGGGTTGGCAGGCGGGCCGTCAGAACCCGGAGTCGCGCGCGATGTTCATCCGGCAGCTCGGCCGGTCGCACCATCTGCCCTGGTCGCCGCCGCTGCGGCGGTCGTTGCCGTCGTCGTGACGTCGCCCCCGACCCCGGCTCCGGCTCCGGCTCCGGCTCCGGCGGGCGACCGGCGGGGCACCGTCACGGTGACGGCCACGCCCCCGGATTCACCGGCCTCGCCGACCCCGTCGGCCCCGTCGGCCCCGCCACGGATGTCCACCCGGCCGCCGAGCAGCGCCACCCGCTCGCGCAAACCGCGTATGCCGTGGCCCGGTACGGAGCCCCGGGCGATCCCCCTCCCGTTGTCGGTGACGGTCAGCCGGGCGGCCGGACCGTCCAGGACGAGCCGGACCTCCACCCTGGTCGCCCGGCCGTGCCGGCGGGCGTTGGTGATCGCCTCCTGCGCGGCACGGTAGAGGGTCGTGAGCGTCCCGGCGTCGTGGCCCGACTCCTCACCGGTGACCGTGAGCTCCACCGCCAGCCGCTCGTCGCCGAGGTACCGGACGAGCTCGGCGAGCGAGCGGACCAGGGAGAACGGCCGCACCCCGCGCAGCACGCCCACCGACGCGCGCACCTCCTCCAGCGCCCGCCCGACCGACCGGCGCGCGTCCGCGAGGGCCCGCGCCGAGACCTCCTGGTCCAGCGCCCGGAACGCCTCGGCCTTCTCCAACTGCACGCCGACGGCGGTGAGCCGGTGGCCGAGGCTCACGTGGATCTCCCCGGCCGCCCGGCTGCGCTCGTCGGCCGCGGACAGTTCCGCGACCCGCTCCGCGTAGCGGGCCAGCCGCTCGCGCGACTCCTCCAGCCGTACCCGCGTCTCCTGTTCACGGACCGCCGCCCCGGCCACCGACAGGACCAGCGCCAGGGCGAGGCCGAACATCAGCACGTCCGACACGTAGACCGGCCGCACCCACCACCCCGGCGCCAGGACCGTCAGCCCG
The DNA here is from genome assembly GCF_040609255.1 of Kitasatospora sp. NPDC004723. Classification (NCBI taxonomy): domain Bacteria; kingdom Bacillati; phylum Actinomycetota; class Actinomycetes; order Kitasatosporales; family Streptomycetaceae; genus Kitasatospora; species Kitasatospora sp. NPDC004723. Next base: position 95,105 of record NZ_JBEXJT010000020.1, read on the forward strand.
ACCAGCAGCAGCCCGACGCACCCGGCGGCGCAGGCGAGCGCCGCCCAGCGGCCGAAGGCCAGGTACGCGGTGAACGGCACCAGGACGAACAGCGCCCGCGACACCCCGGAGCCGTCCACCACCGCGACCACCACGAACAGCACCACCCGCGCCACCAGCAGCGGTTCCGCGGGCAGCCGCGCGGCCGGCGCCAGGTCCGGCCCGGGCGCCTCCAGGGCGAGCAGGGCCAGCAGACCGGCGGCGAAGACGGTGAGCCGGGCACCGCCGAACTCACCGGCGGCGACCGCCGCGTGGTAGAAGCCACCGGCCAGAACCACGGTGTAGAGCACGGGCGGGATCCACCGCACGGCGCGCTGTTCCATCCACCCCTCCTCAGTGCCGACCGGGCCGGTCCCGACCACGCCGGGACTGTACCCGCGTTCCCGGCACCCTCCCCTCCCGCGCACAAAGATTGGCCAAACGTCATGGAGGGCCAGGGCACAGACCGCGCGAACATGTGCAGATCGGCACTTCTTGGCCCCCTGCGCGGACCCCTAGCCTCATCAGCGTCAGGTTCAGCGATCCTCCCGGCCCACCCCCGGGACCTCGGACCCAGGAGTGAACATCCATGCGCCACAGCGTTCTGACGGACCGTCGGATCATCCGATCGCGCCTTCGCCGACCCGGCCGGGCCCTGACGGTCCTGACGTCCCCCGCCGTCCTCGCGGCCCTCGTCCCGGCAGTCGCCACCGTCGTCACCGTCGCCGTCATCGCCCTGCGGCCCGGGTCCGGAGGCGACGGCGAGGACCCTCGCACGGCTCGGCGCGGGCGCCCTCGCGGGGCGGGGCCCGCTCGCCCCGCCCCGGCAGGTCCGGGACGGCCGGCGTCACCGCTTCATGTAGACGCTGTCCATGAAGTCGACGATCTGCTGGTCCGTCAGACGGTGGCCCTGACGGTGGCCCATCGCCAGGTCGGCCTCGCTGATCATGCCGACCAGCCGGTCACCGTCGATCACCGGGATCCGGCGGATCTGGTGTTGCTCCATCTTCTGGAGCACGACGTCGATGCCGTCCTCGGCACGGACGCAGTGCAGGTGGCCGGCCAGTTCCACGGCCTTCACGGCGGCCGGGTCCCGTCCCTCCGCGATACATCGGACGATGATGTCGCGGTCGGTGATGATGCCCTTCAGCTTCTGGTCGCCACCGCAGATCGGGAGGGCGCCGACGTTCATGTCGCGCATCATCCGGGCGGCGTCGGCGAGGCTCTGTTCGGCGTCGACGCACTGGGCGCCGGGGTGCATGATGTCTCGGGCTGTGGTCACGGGGACTCCTCCTCAGGGTCTTCCCCCGAGCAGCGAACGGTCCGCTGCGCCCACCCTATGCACCCCGCCGACGGTCCGCGAGCGCATCGCCCCGGGGGCTACGTGCGGTCACCGCCGGGCCGTGCGGGAGCAGGGCCCGGCGGTGGCCCGGCCGCTGCGGCGGGCGACGGGGCGGACCGATACTGGGGGCGTGACGGACGAGTTCGCCGGGGCACCGCCCGGCAGGACGGCGGCCGGCGACGACCTGCTCGACGAGGCGGTCCGGGTGCGGCCCACGACGGCGCTGCGCCCGTACGTGGCCTGGTACTCGGGCTACCGCCAGCACGGCGTGCCACCCGCCCTGCACCGCGGCCTGCCGTCCCCGTACCTCACCTTCATCCTGACCCTGGACGATCCGCTCACGCTGGCCGGTCACCCGGACCCGGGGCAGCCACCCGGCCGGTACGCCACGCTGATCGGCGGCCTGCACACGGCGCCCGCGCTGATCAGCCACGACGGCCGGCAGTCCGGCATCCAGCTCGCCGTCCACCCGCTCGCGGCGCGGGCCCTGTTCGGGCTGCCGGCCGGGGAGCTGTCCGGGCTGGACGTCCCGGCCGAGGCGGTGCTCGGGGCGGCGGTCGCGAACCTCCGGGAGGCGGTCCGGGAGGCCCGCGACTGGCCGCAGCGCTTCGCGGCGCTGGACGGCGCGCTGCTGCGGCTCGCGCGCCCGTCCGGCCAGGTGCCACCGGAGGTCGTCCACGCCTGGTCCGCACTGCGCCGCAGCGGTGGGGCCCTGCCGGTGGCCGCGCTCGCCCGGGAGACCGGGTGGAGCGAACGGCACCTGCTGGACCGGTTCCGCCGGGAGACCGGCCTCAGCCCGAAGGCCGCCGCCCGCGTGATCCGGTTCGACCGGGCCCGACGGCTGCTGGCCGCGCCCGGCGGGACGCCCCGGCTGGCGGAGCTCGCGGCGCACTGCGGCTTCGCCGACCAGGCCCATCTGGCCCGCGAGTTCCGCGCACTGGCCGGGTGCGCGCCGAGTACCTGGCTGGCCGAGGAGGGCCCGGACGCGGCGAAGTTCCGAATCGTCCAAGGCGGGGCCACCGGGCCCGCGCCAGAGTGGGAGGCATGACGGCGGTCCGGCCCGGTGCCCGTCCGGGACCGGTCGCCACGACCCGAAGGAGGTACCCGCCATGGGCAGCGACAGCACCAGCACCGGCGGTACGACGCCTGCGCCGCAGGTCTGGCCGAGCCTGCGCGCCCGCGACGCCCGCGCGCTGATCCGCTTCCTCTCGGAGGCGTTCGGCTTCGAGGAGGTGGTCGCCTACGGCGAGGGCGCGTTCGTGGCCCACGCGGAGTTGGCCTGGCCGGAGGGCGGTGGTGTGATGCTCGGTTCCGACCGTCCGACGCCCGAGGGTGCCGAGCCCTGGCCGGGCGGCCCCGGGACGTTCAGCGCGTACGTGGTCACGGCGGACCCGGACGCCCTGCACGCGCGGGCCGTCGCCGCCGGGGCGCGGATCACCACCGCGCCGTACGACACGGACTACGGCTCGCGCGACTTCGCCGCCGCCGATCCGGAGGGCAACCACTGGTACTTCGGCACCTACCCGGGCGCGCCCCGACCCATGGCGGGCTGAGCCGTGCACCCTGGCAACACGACTCGTGGCACGACCGCAGCCGACCCCTCCCGCGAGGCGGCGGCCGTGCAGCGGCTGCGGGCCGTCTGCCTGGCGCTCCCCGAGGTGGAGGAGCGGGTCAGCCACGGTGAACCGACCTGGTTCGCCGGTGCCGGCCGCCGGGCGCGGGTGTTCGTGATGCTCTCCGACCACCACCACGACGACCGCCTCGCGTTCTGGTGTCCGGCGGCGGCCGGCGCCCAGGAGTTCCTGGTCGCCGAGGAGCCGGACCGGTTCTTCCGGCCGCCCTACGTCGGTCACCGGGGCTGGGTCGGCGTCCGCCTCGATGTGACACCGCTCGACGGGGAGCGGATCGAGGACCTGGTCGCCGACGCGCACGCCCTGGTGACCGGCCGGGCACCTTCACGAGATTTTTAGGTCAGGTGACCTACTTTTTCTCCCATGACCAAGCCCGCACACGCCTCCGCCCCCGACTCGCTCACCCACGACCCCCAGGGGCCCGTCCTCCTGGTCGGCGGCTACGGGACGGTCGGCTCCGAACTCGCCCGCCTGGTGGCGGCCGACCACCCCGTGCTGCTCACCGGCCGGTCCGAGGAACGGGGAGCAGCCCTGGCCCACGACCTCGGCGGAGCCCCGCACGCCGCGGCCCGCCGCTGGGACCTCGCCGACCCGGCACCGTTCGAGGCCGCGGTCCGGGCCGTCGTGGGCGTGGTCAACGACCCGGACGACCGGGTGCTGCGAGCCGCGGTCGCCGGCGGGGTGCCGTACGCGGACATCACCCGCTGGACCGTCCGGCTCCAACGGGCCGCCACCGTGGCCGCCCTGCTGCGCCCGACCGCACCGGTGCTGCTCTCCTCCGCGTGGATGGGCGGCGTCGTCAGCCTGGTCACCGCCGCGCTGGCGGACCGGCTCGGCGGGGCGGACCGGGTCGAGACCGCCATCCGCTGGGACCTCGCCGACCGGGCCGGCGCGGACTCCGTCGAGTTCATGGACCGGCTGGGGCTGGACTACGAGGTCATCCGAGGGGGCCGGCGCAGCACGGTTACCCCGCTGAGTGACGCGGCCACCGTCCGGATCGGCGACCACCCCACCCGGGTCGCCCGGATCGACACGCCCGAGCAGTTCACCCTGCCGCTCACCCTCGGCACCGCAACCGCCACCACCCGGATCGGCTTCAGTTCCGGCCTCAGCACCCGGGCCCTGCTGGCCGCCAAGCACACCGGCTTCTTCCGCTGGGGCCGGGGCGAGCGCTGGCAGTCCGCCCGCCGCGCCATGCTGTACTCCCCCGGCGACGGCGGCACCGCGCTCCTGCGGATCGACGTCACGCACGGCGGCCGCACCCTCACCGCCGTCGTCGAGGACCGCGCCGGCCAGGCCCACCTCACCGCCGTGGGCGGCCTACTCGCCCTCCACCGCGCCCTCGGCACGGACGGTGCGGCCCCGGCCCCGGCCGGGGTCTCCTTCCCGGAACAGGCGCCCCGCCCCGCCCAGCTCCTCCCCGCACTCGCCGCCCTGGGTGTCTCGGTCGACATCCACTCCGCCACCGGCTTGGATGCTGCCGCATGAGCACCACCCCCGGCCCCGCCGCACCGCCGGACCCGACCCCGGACAACGCCACGGAGGCCACCACAACAGCCCCCGGGCGAGCAGGCGAACGGGCGGAACCGGAACGGCAGACGGAAACCGCCGCCGTGGCGGCGCCCGACACGGAGCGGGCGGAAGGCGCCGCCGGTCCGCACGGATCGGCCACCGCTCCGGAAGGCCGCGCCCCGACCGGCTCGGCGGCCCCGGGGCCGGGCGGCTCCGGCAGCCGCCCGGTGGGGGCTGGGCCCGGTGAGCGGGTTACCGGGAGCGCCGGCAAGGCGGGCCCGGGGCGGGGGCGGAAGGGGGTGGAGCGGCGGGAGGCGCTGTTGGACGCGGCGGAGCGGGTGCTGGTCGCCGAGGGCGGGGCGGAGCTGACGATGCGGGCCGTGGCGGCGGCGGCCGGGGTGCGGCTGGGGCATCTCCAGTACTACTTCCCCACGCACGCCGACCTGGTCGCGGCTGTGCTGGAGCGGGTGCTGCGGCGGTCGGCGGAGCGGTTGGCCCCGCTGCTCGCCCCTGACACCGACTCCGAAGCCGACACCGACCCCATCGACACCGCCGACACCGACCCCATCGACACCGCCGACACCGCCGACACCGCCGCAGCGGTGGTAGCGGCGCTGCTGGCCGAGCAGGAGGACAGGCGGCTGGTCCGGCTGTTCACCGAGGTGTGGGCGCTCGCCGCCCGGGACGCAGCGGTGGCGGGTGCCGTCCGCCGGTTCTACGACGGCTACCGGGAGCGGGTGGCCGCGTTCCTCGGCCGGCGACGGCCCGGGCTGTCGGAGGCCGAGCGGCAGGCCAGGGCCGGGGTGTTCGTGATGCTGATCGAGGGCGCCTCGCTGTTCCGCTCCGGGCTGGCGGGTGAGCGGGCGCCGCGCACCGATGCCACGCTGGTCCGTACCGCGCTGGACCTGCTCGGGCCGTGACATCACCGGGCCGGCGACCTGCCCGGGGCGGGGACGGCTCGCGCCGCGCCCCCGCCCCGGGCAGACTGGCCGCAACGGACCCGGCCGCGCCGGGACGCGCGCAGCCTCGGAGGCGGCGATGCCGCAGATGGTGGTCGACGGGCGCACGCTCGCGCTCTCGCATCTGGACAAGGTGTACTACCCGCAGACCGGCACCCTCAAGGGCGAGGTGCTGCGCTACTACGCCGCCGTCCATGCCGCGCTGCTGCCGCACCTGCACGACCGCCCGGTGTCCTTCCTGCGTACCCCGGACGGCGTGGCGGCCGAGGTCTTCATCGCGAAGAACCCGCCGCCCGGGACGCCCCGCTGGGTGCGCACGGCCGAGGTGCCGAGCAACAGCGGCGAGCTGCGCCAGGTGGTGCTGGAGAGCGGCGCTGCCCTGCTCTCACTGGTGAACCTGGGCTGTCTGGAGCTGCACGTGCCGCAGTGGCACACCGCCGCGCCGGGGCTGGCGGACCGGCTGGTCCTGGACCTCGACCCGGGCGCGGGGGCGAACGTCCTCACCTGCCGCGCGGTGGCCGGGATGCTGCGCGAGCGGCTCGCGGCGGACGGCCTGGAGGCCTGGGTGAAGACCTCCGGCGGCAAGGGCCTGCACCTGATGGTGCCGTTGGAGCCGACGCCGAGCGCCCGGGTCTCCGCGTACGCCAAGCAGTTGGCCGCCGAGCTGGAGGCGGCCCACCCGCACCTGGTCGTGCACACCATGGCGAAGGCCCGTCGCACCGGCCGGGTGCTGGTCGACTGGTCGCAGAACGCGGCCAAGAAGACCACCGCCGCGCCGTACACCGTGCGGGCGCAGCAGCGGCCGACGGTGTCGGCGCCGCTGTCCTGGGCGGAGTTGGACGCGGCCGGGTCGGCGGAGGAGCTGGTGTTCACGATCGCCGACGTACCGGCTCGGCTGGCAGCGCGCGGCGACCTGCTCGCGCCGCTCCTCGATCCGGCGCGCGCCCGTCCGCTGCCCGCCGCCGCGCCAACCACCTCAGCCACCTCAGCCGCCCCGACCACCTCGCCCACCTCGCCCACCTCGCCCCGAGGAGCGCCCTCGGCCGCCGCCCGTGATCCGGTGGTGCTGGAGCCCCCGGTGGAGGTGATGCGCCCGGCGGCGGTGCCCGCCGTCCCTCCGGCGGACGGCCTCGGCGGGGCCGGGGTGGTGTACGAGCTCAAGCTGGACGGCTTCCGCTGCGTGGCCTTCGCGCACGGGCCGGGGCGCCCGCCGTTCCTGCAGTCCCGCTCGGGGCGGGACCTCACCGCCGACTTCCCGCCGATCGCCGCCGCCGTGGCGCGGCTCCCGGCCGGGCTGGTGCTGGACACGGAGCTGGTCGCCTGGCGCGGCGGACGGTTCGCCTTCGAGGAACTGCTGCGCACCCGCCGGGCGCGGGCCGCCAAGGACGTGGCGCTCGGGTTGATCGCCTTCGACGTGCTCGCCCTGCCGGGCCGGGACGTCCGGGGGTTGCCGCTGGCCGACCGGCGGCGGCTGCTGCTGGCCGCGCTGGCCGACGTCCCGCCCCCGGTCCAGGCGGTCCTGGCGACCACCGACCGGGCCGAGGCGCTGGCCTGGATGGAACGGCTCGCCGACACCGGGGTGGAGGGGCTGGTCTGCAAGGCGGCCGGCTCCCGGTACCGGGCCCGCGGCGCCGGGCGGGTCTGGGTGAAGTACCGGCGCGGCGACACCGTGGACGCGGCCGTGCGCGCCGTCACCGGACCGCCGACGCGGCCGAGGGCGGTCGTCCTGGAACTGGACGACGGCCGGGTGCTGCTCTCCTCGCCGCCGCTCTCGCCGCCGCAGTCCCGACAGGTGGCGGAGGCGACGGCCGGACGGCTCGGCCCGCCCGTCCACGATCCGCAGTACGGCTCCGTCCGGCCGCTCACCACCGCGCTGCGCGCCGAGGTGACCGTGACCGGACGGCCTCCGACGGCGCTCTTCGTGCGGCTGCGCGGCGACTGAGCCCGGACGCGCAGACCGATCCGTATCCGCACACCGAGCCGCGTCGAGGGAGCCCAGCACCATGGACCACAGCCCCAGCCCCAACCCCGCCGAAGCCGATGGCGATGGCGATGCCGATGCCGATGCCGATGCCGACCGAGTCACCGACGCCAGCCCCGACGAGGGCGCGCCCGTGTACGCGGTCGGCCGGATCGGCGTCGACTTCCGCTCCGAGGCCCGCCTGGACGGCTTCCGACGACAACTGGCGGAGGCCCCCGGCGGACCGCCCCCGGACCCCGGGGACGCCCGGCAGCTGTACGACCACCTGGTCCGCAACCCCTGGGCCTCGTCCAGGGTGACCTGGACGCTCTCCCTCGACAGCACCACGGTCTACGCCCTGGAGGCCGAACCCGCCGTCGGGATGGACTGGTCCGGCCCGCTCCCCGGCCCCGCGCCGGGCGGGAACGAGGAGGAACGGCTCGCGCTGTTGCGCCGGATCGCCGCCGCCCCGCCGGTGCACCCCGTCCACCGGGCGCTGCGCGACACACTGCTCGGCCAGTCGCTCCCGGCCGGGGATCCGGGCCGTATCGGCCGGCTCACCGTGCCCGGCCGGCTCACCGGACGCTCGACGCGGCTGTTCTCCGGCCGGACCGTGCCGGTGGTCCGGGTCAGCGCCGTCGGCCTGGCCCGCTGGACGGAGACCCCGCTGATCGAGGCCGCCGTGGACACCGTCGCGGAGGGCATCACCCGGCGCGATCGCAACCCAGCCCGCGAGCACGACCACGAAGCGGTGACCGGACACGTCCGCGCGCTGCTCGACAAGGTGTACCACCAGCTCCGCAACCCGGGCCGGAGCGCCGCCGAACGGGCGCTGAACCACGCCGCGACGGAGGTCTTCCTGAGCGGCGGTCTGCTCGGCGAGGGCCCGCTCTCGGCCCAGCAGCTGCCCGACGCGCTCGCCCCCGCCACGCCCGTCCCCGCCACGCCCGGCCTCTGCACCCTGGACACGATCGCCGTCGCCGGGAGCCCGTACTGCCGGGCGGGCTCCGACTGCCAGGACGTGATGGTGCGCTTCTTCGACCCGGCCGACGACCGGCGTGCCGCCGTCACCTACGTCTGCACCGTCGATGTGAGCGACGAACTGCCGGTCAGTCTGGGACCGGTCCACCGCTTCCTCGGCTGACGTCCTCCGCTGCCGTGTGGCGGGAGGGGGCGGCCTCGTGGGCGACCGGCCAGGGCGGGTGCGGGCCCTTGGCCGGGTGCGCGTGGGCGAACTCCGTCACCAGCGTCTCGTTGAAGACCGGCAGGTCGGAGGGCTTTCGGCCGGAGACCAGCACGCCGGGACCGTCCCGGCAGATGTGGACCGGCTCGTCCACCCAGTAGGCGCCGGCGTTGACCAGGTCCGTGCGGATGCTCGGCCAGGAGGTGAGCGTGCGGCCGCGCACCGCGTCCGCCTCGATCAGCGTCCACGCGCCGTGGCAGATCACCGCGACCGGCCGGCCGGCGGCGGACAGCTCGTGGACGAAGGCCACGGCAGCCCGGTGCAGCCGCAGGGTGTCGGGGTTGGCGACGCCGCCCGGCAGGACCAGCGCGTCGTAGGCGGCCGGCTCGGCCACACCGACGAGGTCGTCGACGGGGAAGGTGTCCGCCCGGTCCAGGTGCCGGAACGCCTGCACGCGTCCGGGCCGGGTGGACACCAGTCGCGGCGTGCCGCCCGCCTCGGCGACGGCCTGCCAGGAGGACGTCAGTTCGGTCTGCTCGACGCCCTCGGGTGCGACCAGGAACGCGACCGTGCGGCCGGTGAGGACGACGAACTCCGTCCGGCTCACCCCGCTCACCACCCGTCCCGCGCCGATTCAGCCCGCACGGCCCGGACGGCCCGCACCGGGCCCGGCCGACCCTCCCGCCCGGTCGACGGCCGCGGGCGGCGGCGCCGAGCGCACCCGGGCGCGCGGGCAGTCGAGATGGACGACCAGTTCCAGGTGGTCGATCCGGGACACCAGTCCGACCGGTACCAGGACCGGGGCGCCCGGCACCCACGGCCGGGTGTCCACCAGCAGGTGGTCCCCGGCGTCCTGGTCCACCCGGCCCAGCGGGCCGTCCGTCGCCTCGACCTCGTAGCCGACCAGCGTGAGATCGGCGGCGTGGTGGGAGCCGGGGCGGTACTCCCACAGCTCGGTGGTCATCACGTCTCCGGATAGTCCCAGGGCCTGCGTTCACGACCGTCCTGCCGGCCGCGGCGCCCCTCCGGATGATCGCCGGGGCGGTCGCCGCCGTCCGTGGGCTCCCCCGGCCACCCGCGGGCGCGCGGTTCCCGGTACCCGCCGTCCAGCAGTTCGTCCGCCGTCTCCGCACGGGCGCGCCGCCGACGGCGCAGCACGGTCGACAGGGCCGCCGCCAGCAGGACGCTGCCGACCCAGACCGCCGCCGAGGCGATCGCCACGGCCGCGGTCGGCTTGCGCACCGCGACGCTGAGGCAGACCGCCGACATCACCAGTGCCGTCATCAGCACACCGGCCGGCATCCGGCGGCCGAGGCCGCCCAACGCGTTCCCCAACCGGCTCGGCCGTTTGGCACCCATCGTGCTCAACCGCCGGTCGAGGCGGGTGTCCCTGCTCAGCTCGCCCTCGATCTCGGCCAGGAGCCGCCGCTCCCGTCCGCTCAGCGCGGGTCCGTCCATCTCGGTCACCTCCGGCACTTCCGGTGACGACGTCCTCCCGCCCGGGCGAGTGCCCGGAGGGTGCGGGCTAACCGCTCCGGCCCGCCAAGGCGGTCGAAGCAGTCCACCCGGTCGACGCGGTCGGACGGCGGTCGCGGAACGCCCGGGGGCGGGCGAGCAGGCTGTCGTCCAGCACGCGCAACAGGGCCGCGGCGTCACGGTGCACCTCGACGGCGCCCGCGGCCCGCAGTTCGGGCGCGGTGGCACCGACGCCGAGCACGGCGACACAGGCCACCCCGGCCCGGCGCGCCGCCCGGACCTCGGGCACGCTCCCGGCGACGAACACCGCGTGCGCGGGTTCGCCGCCGACCAGGTCGAGCGCGGCCCGAACCGGGTCGTGACCGGGGTCGGTCACGGTGAGCGCGGGGGTCCCGGCAGGACCGGGAGCGGTCAGCAGCACGGTCCAGCCACGGGCGGCGCACTCGCGCGGCAGGTCGGCGGAACCGCGTGGCGTCGCACGCCAATCGGCTCCGAAGAGTGCCGCGGAGATGACCGTCATGGCCCACCGCTCCCGTTCCGCACCACGTACGGGCGCGCCCTTCCAGGTTAGGCCCGCACCCGGCACCCCGCCCCCTGCCCGGCGGGGCAGGCGGGGAGCCCCGTGCGGCGGTCGGGGAGCCCGCCGGGCCGGCCGGGACCCGGGCGGACCGCCGCCGTCCGCGCGGGCTCAGCCGTCCCGGCGGCCCCGCGCCCCGGGGCCGGGACCCGCACCGTCGTCGGTGTCGGGGTCGGTGGCCAGCCGGGCGTGGAGGTGCTCGTCGTGGTAGAGGCCGTCGCCGAAGCGGTAGGAGGCGCGCAGGGTGCCTTCGAGCGGGAAGTCGCAGCGTTCGGCGACCCGGCAGGAGGCGGGGTTGTCGACCGCGTGCGCGAGTTCGATCCGCCGGGCGCCGGCGGTGTCGAAGCCCCAGCGGGTGACCGTGCGGGTGGCCCGGGTGATCACGCCCCGCCCCCGGGCCGCCGCCAGCAGCCAATAGCCGACCATGGCGAGCCCGTCGGCACGGTCGGTCCACCGCAGTGCGATGGTGCCGAGCAGTTCGGAGTCCACGGCGTCCAGGATCGCGAAGTAGGCGAGGCTGCCGTTCTCCCAGCCGGTGGCCCAGCGGTCGAGGCACGCCTCGGCCTGCACCAGGTCGGCGGCGCGCAGCGGATTCCAGAGGGCGATCTCCGGATCGGCGGCGGCCGCGGTCAGGCTCGCCAGTGCACCGCCCCGGACCTCCAGGCCGGGCCGCCACGGGTGCAGGACGACGTCGCCCAGGTCGAGGACGGCCGGGACGAACCCTCGGCTGCCACCGGTCGGCGGTCCTGCGGGAGCTGCGGGAGCTGCGGGAGCGGAGGAAGCGACAGGGCCGACGGATGCGGTGGGGTGCGTGGTGCTCATCCACCCTTCCTATCCCCTCCCCACCTGCCCGGCAACGGATTTACGGCCGCCGCGAAAGCCGGTCGGCACCGCCGCCCCGGCGCGCCACGATCGGCCCATGGCCGAACTCGTCACCACCCACACCTCCGCCCTGGACCACGGCACCAGGGAGGCGGTCCGGGCCCTGCCGGCCGAGGCGTTCGTCGACCTGACCGAGGAGGACCGGGAGCACGGGGTGCTGATCGGGCACGCGGCGGTGGTCCAGCGGCAGCTGCCGCTGCGGCGGACGACGAGGGCGAGGTGGTCGTGCTGCCGGGTGCGGTGGCGCTGGACCCCGACGGGCGGTTGCTGTGCAATCGGCGCGACGGCGACGTCCGGTAGCCGGAGCCCGGGGCCCGGGGCCCGGAGGCCGCCGTCGCGCCGGAGGGTGTCAGACCCGGGCGAGGTAGCCGTTGTCGACGAGCCAGAGCACGTTCAGCCGGGCCGGGCCGTCGGGGACGAGCGCGGCGTCGAGCTGGTACTGCAGGCCGTAGCCGGGCTGACCGAACCAGGGCGCTATCGGTCCGGCGTGCACCTTGAAGGGCTTGACCACCTGGTAGTCGTGGTAGTTGCAGCTCGCGGCCGGGTTGGCGTCCAGGCTCTGCGGCGGGATGGAGCGGCTGGCGTAGGGCAGGCCCTCGGGGGCGAGGAACGCACCGTACTCGCTGCCGTAGCGGTCGATCCGCTGGTTCGGGTAGAGGGTGATCTCGAACTCGACCGGGGTGCCGTCGGGCAGGGTGACGTAGCCGTTGGCGGGCGGGTATATCCAGCCCGGGCTGCCGTTGTTGGCGGTGGGGCTGTAGTAGGTGGCGAGGAACTTCGCCTCGTCGAGGCCGCCGGTCCGCCGGTAGCCGATCAGCTCGCGGCCGACCGTGCCGGCGGTCGGCAGGTCGGCGGGGCCGAGCCGGGGATCGCCGTGGAAGTCCGCCGTCGAGCACTCGTTGGACGGGGTGGCGGCCGTCCCGGCGGCGAGGGCCGGGGTGGTCGGGGCGAGCAGGGCGACGACCGCGGCGAGCGGTACGGCGAACAGGCGAAGGCGCACGTTGTCTCCGTCATGAGGTGGTGAGCTGGCGAGCAGGTCGGGTGGTGCGGTGATGAGCCGGCAGCGGCACGGCGGGCGGACCGGAGCGTGATCGGTCACCCTCCGTGGCCAAGCCGGCACCAGGCAATCGGATCATCTGACCGCACGTCAACCGCCGGAGCCCGTAACGGGTCCGGAGCCCCCGGTTTCGGCCAACCCGCGCACGCCGGGCGCCGGGGGCGCGCAAACTGGAGGGTCGCGCCCCCAGCCTCGGACCCGGCACAGCCGCCGCAACCAGCGGCGGACCCCGCGGGAGCCGCCGGGGGACGCATCAGTTCCATTGACAGCACGTCGGGCCGGCCCGATCCTCGCCGGTACGGCCCGGCCGCCGGCCACGGCCGCTCGACGACCGGGGGTGGTCAGCGATGACGGACCAGGGCGCCGCACGGCGGATGCCGACGTCGGTCCGGCGGGCGGTCGCGTGCGTGTGGATCCACGCCGCGCTCAGCGGCTGCTCGGGCCTGCTGCTGCTCGGGGCCCTCGGCCGGAACCAGGGCGACGAGGTCGCGCTGGTGCGCTTCGTCGCGATGACCTCCGTGCTGGTCGGCCTGCTGCTCGGCACCTGTGCCGGCCTCGCCTCGCGCCGGGCCGGCTGGACCAGGACGACGGTGGCCGTCATCGAAGCGCTGTCCGTGGCCGTCGGCGTGCTCCTGGTGGCCACCGGCTCGTTCGCCGCCCTGGCCGGCATCGCCCTCGGCGCGTTCGTCCTGCGGGCGTTCCTGTCCTCCGACGGGCGCGCCTGGTTCAGTGACTAGGCACGCCCGTCGGCCCCCGCGGCAGGGGCCGCGGGATTCGGAGCAGGGACCGCGGGGCTCAGCCCCGGCTGCTGGGGGCCAGGCGGCCGAGGAGGTGCAGCAGGCGGTCCAGCGCGTCACGGGAGTTGGGCTCCGTCAGGTTGACCATCAGCCGGAACGCCGCCCGCAGCAGGGCCGGGTTGCCGAGCCCGGCCGCCCCGGCCGCGCCCACCAGACGCGGGCGGCTCAGCGCGGCGGCGGTGAGCCGCCCGAGCGCGAAGTAGCCGTCGTAGGCGGCGCGCAGGGCCTGCGGATAGGCGCGCAGGGCCAGGTCACGGCCGCGGTCGGTGCGCCGGGCGAGGGCCTGGACGATCGCCTCGGCGGCGAAGCGGCCGGACTCCATCGCGTAGGCGATGCCCTCACCGGTGGCCGGGCTGACCGTGCCGCCGGCGTCGCCGACCAGCAACAGGCCGTCGGCGTAGTGGGGTCGGCGGTTGAGTCCCATCGGGAGGGCGGAGCCGCGGATCGGTTCGGTGACGGCCTCGGGGTGGTAGCCGTACTCGGCGGGGAGGTCGTCGCACCAGCGGCGGAGCAGCTGCCGCCAGTCCACCTCGCGGGGCACCGCGCCGGTGTCGACGACGCCGAGGCCGATGTTGGCGGTGCCGTCGCCCATGCCGAACACCCAGGCGTAGCCGGGCAGCAGACGGCGGGCCGGATCGGCGGGGTCGCGCAGGTCGAGCCAGGCCTCCAGGTAGCGGTCCTCGTGGCGCGGGGTGGTGAAGTAGGTGCGGTAGGCGACCCCCATCGCGCGGTCGGTACGGCGGTAGCGCCGCATCGCCAGGGAGAGCCGGGTGGAGTTGCCGTCGGCGGCGACCACCAGGGGCGCGCGGTAGGTGACGGGCCGGCGTTCCTCGCCGAGCCGGGCGGTGACACCGGTGATCCGGCCGGTCCGCTCGTCCAGCACCGGGCCCGCCACGTTGGCCCGCTCCACCAGCCGGGCGCCGGCCGCGGCGGCCCGCCGGGCGAGCAGCTCGTCGAAGTCGGCGCGGCGGCGGACCAGCCCGAAGCCGGGGTAGGCGGCCAGCTCCGGCCAGTCGAGTTCCACCCGGCGCCCGCCCGCGACGATCCGCAGGCCGCGGTTGTGCAGCCAGCCGGCGGATTCCGAGACGTCGATGCCGAGGTCGATCAGCTGCCGGACGGCGCGGGGGGTGAGGCCGTCGCCGCAGACCTTCTCCCGGGGGAAGGCCGACTTCTCCAGCAGGAGGACGTCCAGGCCGGTGCGGGCCAGGTGGTAGGCGGCGGTGGAGCCGGCCGGACCGGCGCCGACCACGATCACATCGGCGGTGTCCACGCCGTTCCCGGACGCGTCGTCGGCGGCGGTCGGCTCCGCCCCCTCGACCGGTTCCGCTCCCCCGGCCTGCTCGGCACCCCCGACCGGCCCGGCAGCCCCGACCGGCTCGGCGCCGTCGGACGGGCCGGCGGGATCCGGCTGGGCGGGACGGGTGGACGACTGCTCTGCTGGGCCGGGCATGCGGCGCTCCCACGGGTGTCGGTCCTGCGGCGGACTCAGCGGATTCGGCGGACACAGACGATATGGACCGCGAACGCCCCGTCGAACCCGACACGCGGGCATCGGCCGCCCCACCCGGCCCCATCCGGCCCGATCGGACCGATCCGGCCCGCCGGCCCCTCACATCCGGGTGACCGAATCGTTGCAATGGACTTGTCGGACAATCGGCTCCGCTTCCTGGCAATTCGGCCAAACCCTCCTTGCGGGGCCGGACCGACTGCGGGAGTTTGATGCGCCTCGTCCGCCGACTGCCGTCGGCCGAGGGCTCCCACCTCCCCGCGCGGTCCCCTCGGGACCGCCGATCCCCGTTGGACACAGCCATGCGCATTCGCTCCACCACGGCACGGTCCCTCGTCGCCGTCCCCGCCGTCGCCGCCCTGCTGCTCGCCACCCCCGCCGCCGAAGCCGCCGCCGGCGGCCAGGCCGCGAAGGGCAACAACGGCACCGTCAAGATCCATGACGCCTCGACGGGTGAGGAGCCCAAGAACAACGAGCCCAAGGTCTGCGCCTTCTACCTGGACTCGTTCGGCTTCGACCCGGGTCAGGACATCGTCTGGCTGATCGCCCAGATGCACACCGACACCAAGGAGACCGCCGTCGTGTACGGCGACATCCCGGTGGACGGCAAGGGCCACGTCCGGACCGAGGACATCAACCTGCCGGACGGCCAGTACAAGCTGTACTGGGCCGCGGTGGAGATGGACCACGGCAAGCTGCCGACGGCGCCGCCGAAGCTCAACAACCCGAAGCACAAGGTGTTCAAGGTGGACTGCGGCGGCCGCACCCCCACCCCGACCGCCACGCCGACCCCGACGCCCACCAAGGCGACCCCGGTCCCGCCGCCGCCCACCACCGCCCCGAGCGCCACGCCCAGCGCGCCGCCGACCACCCCGCCGACCACCCCGCCGACGACGCCGGTCCCGACGGTCCCGGTCACCCCGAGCACGGTGCCCACGGTGGCCCCGAGCGAGACGCCGTCCCAGGCGGCGTCGCCGACCCCGTCCACGCCGCCGACCACGACGCCGCCGAACCCGACGGTCCCGCCGACCGTGGCCCCGAGCGTCACCCCGAGCGAGGTCCCGTCGGTGACCCCGAGTGCCACGCCGAGCGGCACCCCGGCCACCACCCCGGCCGCGACCCCGTCGGCCACCCCGGGCGCCACCGGTTCGGCGAGCCCGTCGGGCACCGCCACCCCGGGCGGCCAGGCGCCGGAGCCGAGTGCGAGCGGCCCGGCCCCCAAGCCCACCGCAACCGTTCCGGTGCACGTCGCGCCGGCGAACACCGTCGTCGACCCGGCCAACCCGCTGATCATGCCGACCCAGGTCAGCGTGCCGACCCCGATCGCCGGTGGCACCTCCTCCGGCAAGGACCTCGCGTCCACCGGGAGCAACGGCACCGGCACCCTGCTGATGGCCGGCGCGGGCACCGTCCTGCTGCTCGGCGGCGCGGGCGCCGTCGTCTACACCCGCCGTACCCGCCGCTCCTCCTGATCCGGCGCCCGGACCTCCGGCACCCGGACACACGAACGGGCCGGTGACCCTCAAGGTCACCGGCCCGTTCGTGTGTCCCCGCCCCCACCCCCCGGAGGGCGCTCAGGGGGTGATCGCCAGCTCCACGTAGGCGGCCAGGATGGCCAGGTGCACCGCGCCCTGGAGCGGCGTCGCCCGGCGCGGGATGACCGTCAGCGTGCCGACCACGATGGTCAGCGTGAGCAGCACCAGGTGCGAGGAGTCCAGGCCGAGCACCAGCGGCCCGGAGAGCCAGTACGAGGCGACCGCCACGGCCGGGATGGTCAGGCCGATGCTCGCCAGCGCGGAGCCGAGCGCCAGGTTGAGGCTGGTCTGCACCCGGTTGCGCTTGGCCGCGCGCAGGGCGGCGATGGTCTCCGGCAGCAGGACGAGCAGCGCGATCACGACACCCACCACCGAGTTCGGCAGCCCGGCCGACTGTACCGCCGACTCGATGGTCGGGGACACGCCCTTGGCCAGGCCGACCACCGACACCAGCGCCACACCGAGCAGGACCAGGCTGACGACGGCGGCCCGGCGGGTCGGCGGCTCGGCGTGGTCGTCCTCCTCGACCACCTTGCCCTCCGGGGTGACCGGCAGGAAGTACTCCCGGTGCCGAACGGCCAGGGTGGCCACGAACAGCCCGTACAGCACGAGCGAGGCGGCCGCCGCGAAGGCGAGCTGGGCGGGCGAGAACTGCGGGCCGGGCGAGCTGGTGGTGAAGGTCGGCAGGACCAGGCTGAGCGTGGCGAGGGTGCCGATGCAGGCCAGCGCGGCCCCCGTCCCCTCGGCGTTGAAGACCGCCACCCGGTACTTGCTGGCCGCCACCACGATGGACAGGCCGAGGATGCCGTTGCAGGTGATCATCACCGCGGCGAACACGGTGTCCCGGGCGAGCGTCGCCGACTTGTCACCGCCGTCGATCATCAGGGTCACGATCAGCGCGACCTCGATCACCGTCACCGCGACCGCGAGCACCAGGGAACCGAACGGTTCGCCCACCTTGTGGGCGATCACCTCCGCGTGGTGCACGGCGGCGAGCACGGCACCCGCCAGGAACAGCGACACCACGCCCACCACCCAGCCGGGGAGGTCGCGGTGCCAGGTCAGGGCGAGGACGGCGAAGGCCAGCAGGGGCACGACGACGGTCCACTGCGTGACGACGGGACGGAGCTTGGTGAACATGCCGCCGAGCATCCCATCCGGAAGCACAGGTTCCGTGGCGACGCCACCGGGGAGGCCACGGATGTGGCCGACCTCATGACCCGGCCACCGTAGTCCCGCCGTACTCCGCGAGGTAGGCGAGGACCTTGCTGACGTGCGGTTTCACCCGATCGGGTACACCGCCGGCGTCGGCGACCGTCTTGTCGCTCGTCCGGTAGCCGGCCGTCACCAGGGCGGGCAGTTGGGCGGCGGGATAGCCGCGCTGCTTGAAGCGCTGGGCGAGCCAGCAGACGTAGCCGCCCATCGCGGCGATGGCGTCGTCGGGGTCCAGGTAGTCCTTGACGCCGTCGTGGTCGGCGTCCTGCGCCCAGGCGTTGAAGACCGAGGGCGTCCACATCGCCACGCCGTACTCCCCGGTCTCGGGACGGGCGACGGCCGGGTCGAAGCCGGACTCCGCCTTGATCATCGCGGCCAGCAGCACCGGGGTGACCTCGGCCTCGGGGCAGCGGCGGGCCGCGTCGTCGATCGGCGCGCGCAGCGCGGCGGGGACGTCGGCGCCGGGCGGGATCGCACCGGGCCGGACCGGACCGCGCACCGGCGGCGGCGCCCCGGACGACCCGGGCGGCCCGGACGCGGACGGCCCGGACGCGGACGGCCCGGACGCGGTCGGCTCGGACGCGGTCGGCTCGGACGGCTCCGGCGCGCCGGTGAGCGCCAGCAGGACGGCGGCCCCGGTGAGCAGCGCCGTCGCGCCCACGGCGGTGCGGCGGCGCCGCAGCCGCAGCCGCACCGGAGCCTCACCCGCGGGCGGCGCGTCCTCGTCGAGCGCCACGGCGAGCAGCGCCGCGAGGTCGAGCTCGGCGCGCCGCCGCCGGTCGGCCGTCAGGCAGGCGCCGACCAGCGGCCGCCACCGCTCCGGCAGCGCGGCGTCCAGCCGCAGCGGGGCGCTGCCGCGCGCGTACGCCAGGGCGGCGAGCGAGCGGGCGCGGGCGGTGGCGCCGAGGAACGGGTGCAGGCCGCCGGTCAGCAGTTGGTGGGCGAGGACGCCGAAGGCCCACAGGTCGGCGCTCGGACGCAGGGCCACGCCGTGCGCGCCGGTCCGCTGGGACCACCACTCCGGTGGCACGTGGTCGGGCGAGCCGAGCGGCGGGGCGTAGGCGTGGGTGCCGTCCAGTTCGGCGGTCAGGCCGAAGTCGGCGAGCTTGGCGGTGCCGTCGGGCATCAGCAGGACGTTGGCGGGCTTGAGGTCGCCGTGCACCCAGCCGGCGGTGTGCATGTGGCGCAGGCCGGCGGCGACCTCGGCGAGGATCCGGCCGGCGTCCGGGACGGGGGCCGGCGGTCGCGTCGCGGCCAGGACGTCCTGGAGGCTGCCCGCGGCGCGCTCCATCACCAGGGCGAGCGCGCCGTCCAGTGCGGGATGGGCCGGGTCCGCGAGGGTGACCGCAGCGAGGGTGCGGATCAGGTGGGGGTGGTCGGCACTCCGGCTGAACCGCAGCTCGCTGTGGGCGAGTTGGAGCATGGTTTCGCGCTGGCCGGGGCTGAGCCGGCCGGGGTGGAGGAACTTGACGGCCGCCTCGCACGGACCGCTCCCGGACGGGCCGCTAGAGCCGCCACCGCACGTCTCGCCGGAGCCGCCGCCGGGCCCGCCACCGGACCCCGGCCCCTCGCGGCGGGCCGCGTAGACGCTTCCCCAGCCGCCCGCCCCGATCAGCTCGCCGACCCGGTACCCCGCGACCGGGTAGCCGGGCGGCACCGCGAACCCCGCCCCGCCGTCCGGGGGTTCGGGCCGGGCCGGCGGCGCGGCGCTCGGTGCCACCGCCGGGTCACCCGCCGCGCCGGGGCGGGAGCAGCGCCAGGTGCTCCTCCCGCACGAGGTCGAACCGCAGGGCCAGCGCCACGAGTTCCTCCCGCTTGCCGCCCGGGTCGCCCCCTTCCACCGGGTCGCGCAGCCGGAGCTTGCTGCCGACCAGGTAGTCGATGTGGTAGTTGACGGCCGAGCGACTGAGGTCGCGGCAGGCCGGCAGGTCGCGCAGCCGCGCCACCACGTCGGTGGCGCCGGGCACGGCCGCCGCGGAGGGCGAGCGCAGCCGCGGCTCGCAGAGCGCGAGCAGGACGAGGAAGTACTTGGCGGTCGGGTCCAGGGCGAACGGGCTGACCGTGCGTTCTCCGCCCGGAGCGGCCGGCTCGCCGCTCAGGTAGGCGTGTTGGGGGGCGAAGACCTTGAACGCCGCCGGTTCGCCGTGGGCGGGCAGCAGGATCCGGGAGATCTCGAACGGGACGGGCGCACCGATCCGCCCGGGCGCGACCTTGACGTGCTCGCCCGCGCCTTCGAGGTTCTCCACGACGTAGGTGGCGGTGGCGCTGAAGTTGGAGAGCCGCCAGTAGTCCTCGGCGGCGGTGATCTCGCCGGCCCGGCGCGACACGCCCGGATCGGGGATCGGGACGGCGGGCGGGCGGCCGGGCTCGCCGCGCCCGAACGCGGCCGTGTCACCCGGCCCGAGGTGCAGCAGGGCCGGACGGCTGGGCGGGGCGCTGCGGGGCGGCCTCGACAGGCGGGCGAAGCGACGGTCGGCCGGGGCCGGCGGGCGGGCGTCGGGCAACTGCACGATGACCGTGGTCATCCGGGGTCACCTCCGGGGGTCGGCCCGATCGTAGCGGCCCGAACCATCCGGCAGCGCCGGGCCGACCCGGACGAGTGAACGAGGAGCCGCCAGGTGCGAGTTGCCACCTGGCGCACCGTCACATTCGATCACCGGCGCCCGCACCGTCACGTCGGCCGGTCGACACCTCAATGTCATCCCGATGCCACCGGCGCGATCGCTCTCAGTAGTCGAGCGATCACCATCAGTGTGATGCAGCACACACGGGGAACCTTAAAGATTTGTGCAAGACTCACCTCACAGAGCGAAATCCCCTTTCATTCCAAGGAGGTTGACATCATGCGCGCTCGGATTGCAGCTCTCATGGCGGCGGCGGCAGGAATCACTGTGGTCACGGTCCTTCCGGCCGCGGCCGCGACGACCGCACCCGGGGCCACGGCCGAGACGGGTACCGTCGCGTGCGCGACGGTGCTGAACCAGCCGTGCGTCTGGCACGAGACCGACGGTGCGGGCGTCGTCGGCGTCGCCCAGGTCACCGCCGACCCCAGCCAGTTGACGATCGTCAAGGTCGAGGTGCGCACCCAGCACGCCTGGGGGAGCCCGTGGGTGACCGCCGCTTCCGCGACCACCTACGCCCAGGGCTTCGCGAAGGCCGTGACGCCCCGCGTGGTCACCTCGGACCTCAAGATAGTCTGCGCCACCGCGGGCCCCGCCCAGGACGTGGCGCAGCAGGTGACCACCTGTACCAACCCGTTCTGACGCCCCGTCCGATGACGGGGCTCTGACGGGCCGGAGCCTCGCGCGCCCCGGCCCGGGCCGGCCACCGGGCCCGCACCCGGTGGCCGGCGCCGTCCCCCCAGGACGCATCCGCCCCCGCTTCCACCAGCAATCACTCAGGATGCTCACAGCCGTCGCTCAGTTCACCGGCCATCGGCAAATGCGCCAACCACCCGTCGAAACCCGTCCCCGGTGCGCAACCCGGTTCGGAGCATGGGTTTTTGCACTATCTTGGGATTTCGTGGAGCGGGGCGGGCCGCCCACCCGACAGGCGTGCGCCGAACGGCCGGGCCTGACGGTGCAGCGTGCTCCACCCCCGCCAGCGCACCATCGCACGGGGAGGAAGGGGGAGCGCGTCCATGCCCGAAGGAACCGCGCATTCGACCGGGGCCGCCGAAGGCCCGAGCAGCGCGACGGCCGCCGGGACCACCACGGCCACGACCACCACCACGGCCACCACCACCGCCACGACCGCGACCACCGTCGTCGGCCCGACGGACGCCGCCCCGCCGCGCGCGCGGCTCGCCGGCCGGCGGGCGACCGTCGACGCCGTCCTGCGCCACTCACCGCTCCAGCCGCTCTTCCGGCTCGCCGCCACCCGCCGGCTGGCCGTGCTCGCCTACCACGGGGTGGACGATCCCCGGGTGTTCGCGCTCCAGATGGAGCGCCTGGTCCGCCACGCCCGCCCGGTCCCGCTCGCCGCCGTCGAGCAGGCGGCGCACACCGGCCGGCCGCTGCCGCACCGCAGCGTGCTGGTGACCTTCGACGACGGCGACCGCACGGTGCTCACCGAGGGCCTGCCGGTACTGGCCCGGTACAACATTCCCGCCGCCGCCTTCGTGGTCACCGACCTCATCGGCGGCGACCAGCCGTTCTGGTGGCGCGAGGCCGCCTTCCTCGCCGCGCACGGCGGCACCGCCCGCGCCCTGGCCGACTGTCCGCCGGGCGGTGCGGTCCGCCGGATGAAGACCCTCGCCGACCCGGACCGCCGCGCCGCGCTGGCCGAACTCCGGGCGAGCGCCGCGGTCCGCGCACCGCGGCAGGAACAGCTCACCCCGGCCGACCTGCTGACGCTCACCCGCGGCGGCGTCGCGATCGGCAACCACACCGCCGGCCACCCCTGCCTCGACCGGTGCGAGGACGACACCGTGGAGGCCGAGGTGAGCGGCGCGCACCGGGCACTCACCGGTTGGCTCGGCGGCGAGGCGCCCACCGCCTTCGCCTACCCCAACGGCAACCTCGACCCGCGCGCCGAGGCCCTGCTGAACCGCCTCGGCTACCGGCTCGGCTTCCTGTTCGACCACCGCCACGACCGGCTGCTGCCGCCGAACCCGCTGCGGATCAGCCGGCTGCGGGTCAACTCCACCACCGGCCGGGACCGCTTCGACACCATCCTCTCCGGGCTCCACCCGGCCGTGCACCGCCTGCGCGGCGGCACCTGACGGACCGCTCCGGCGGGGGCGCGCACCCCCGGCCGCTCCCCCGCCCGGACGGCCGGCGCGGGGACCGCTTGCCCGGAACCCCGCCGCCCGGGGGTGGGGATCCGGGAGAATACCGACCGGCCCGCGACCGGCCGCCGGCCGGCGGGAACACCGGGAACGGACGAGCCTGGGGGGCAGCACACATGGGAACAGCGCATCCGGGACCGACACCTCCGAACCCGGCCGGTCCGACGGCATCCGTCGCCGCGCCCTCCGGTGCGCGCGCGGTGCCGGTCCGGTACCGGTCGGCCGCCCTGCCGACGGACGTGGTCGACGGCTGGCGCGAGCTGGTGGCGGGCCGCGCGGGCGGGACGGGCGGCTCCTGGTTCAGCACGCCCGAGTGGACGCTGGCCTGGTGGGAGACGCTGGGGGCCGCCGAGGGCGGTGCGCGCTCCGGTGCCGGCGGCGAGGGCGAGGGCGAGGTCGTGGTGTGGCGGGACGGGGACGGCCGGGTCGACGCCGTCGTCCCGCTGTTGCGCACCGTCCAGCGCCTCCACCCGCGCGCGCCGCTGCCCGTCCCCTGCCTGACCGTGCTGGGCTCGGGGCCGGGCGCCGCCGACCACTGCGGCTTCGCCGTCGCCCCGCACCGCCGAGCCGAGGTCGCCGACTGGCTGGCCCGGCGCGGGCGGCGGGCCACCCTGCTGCTCGCCGACCTCGACCCGGACCAGGCCGGCCTGCTGCCGCCCGGCGCGGTGGAGATCGGCCGCACCCCCTGCCCGCGGGCCGATCTGACGGCCGGACCGGACGCGCTGGGTTCGCGGCAGTTCCGCGCCAACCTGCGCCGCTACGGCCGCAAGCTGGCCGCCGAGGGCATCACCTTCCGCTGGGTGCCGCCCGCCCTGGCGCTGTCCGAACTCCCGGAGCGCTTCGACCTGTTGCGCACCGCCGTCCGGCTGCACCGGCTGCGCCGGGCCGCGCTCGGCCGGCCGACCACCTTCGACGAGGCCCGCGCCCCGCTGCACCTGCGGGTGATCGAGCGGGCCGCCGACACCCACCACGGCGAGGGCCCGGCCTTCCTGGTCGCGGAGCGGGCGGGCGAGGTCGTCGGCGTGCTCTACGGCTTCCAGTGGCGCGACACCTTCGCCTACTACCAGATCGGCTGGGACGTGACCTGGGCCCCGCTGCGGCTGGGCACGGCGGTGATCGCCGAGGCGATCCGGGCGGCCTCCGGACAGGGGCTCACCACCTTCGACTTCCTGCGCGGCACCGAGCCGTACAAGTACCGCTTCGACGCGGTGGACCGCGAGGACGTCTCCTGGCTGGTGCCGCACGGCGTGCCGGGGGCACTGCTCGGGCTCAAGTACCGGGCCAAGGCCGCGCGCCGGGCCCCGGCCGGGGCGTCGGCGGCGACGGCGGCGTCGGCGGCGACGGCGACAGGAGCGGCGGCCGAGGCGGCAACGGCCGTCCCCGCCCGGGACTGACGGCGGGGGCTCGTCAGCGGCGGGCGTCCAGCCAGGAGGCGAAGGCCTCCAGGGCGGGTGCGGGATCCCGCCGGCCGACGCCGATCCGGAACCGGTCGGCGGGCGTCGCGGTCAGCTCCGAACGGAACACGGAGGCCGGCAGCAGCAGGACGCCGGCCTCCTCGACCAGCCCCCGGCAGAACGACTCGACACCGTCCGCGCCGAGGTAGCGCGGGTAGGCGACGCAGCCGCCGTCCGGGGCGCGCCACTCGAAGAGGTCGGCGAAGCGGGCGAAGAACGCGTCGAAGAGTGGCAGGTTGGCCGCGATCAGCGCCCGGTTGCGGGCCAGGATCGGCTCCCGGGCCTTGATCGCGATCCGCGCCAGGATCTCGCTGGGGGCGGCGTTGCAGATCGTGGTGTAGTGCTTGGCGCGCTCCAGCCGGCCGCGCAACTCCCGGTCCCGGCAGACGATCCAGCCGATCCGCAGCCCGGGCAGGCCGAGCGACTTGGACGTGACGTCGAGCGAGAGAGCGCGTTCGGAGAGGTCCGCGGCCCTCGGCAGGGCGCGGGCCGGGTCGCGCTCCAGGCCGCGGTAGACCTCGTCGCTGAACAGGTGGATGCCGCGCTCGTCGCAGAGTTCGGCCAGCCGCACGAAGTCGGCGGCCTCGATCACCTTCCCGGTGGGGTTGTTGGGGAAGTTGACGGAGACGACACGGGTGTCGGGGCGCAGCGCCGCGGTCAGCTCGTCGAGGTCGAGCGCCCAGTCGCGGTCGGGGTCGAGCGCGACGCCGGTGACCTCGCAGAGCGAGAGCGGCAGGGTTTCGGCGGACTGGTAGTTGGGGGTGACGACGACGGCGTGGTCGTCCGGGCCGAGCAGCACCTGCATGGCGAGGTTGAGCCCCTCCTGGGCGCCGCCGAAGCAGATCACGTCCTCGGGGCCGGCCAGGTCGTACATGTCGGCGACCGCCTCACGCAGGGCCGGGTCGCCGAAGGTCTCGGTGTAGCCGAGGGCGAGGGTCTCCCAGGCGTGCCGGTCCTCGGTGTCCGCCAGGTCGAGCAGTTCGGACATCGCCATGGTCTGCGCGTCGGAGGCGGTGAGGTGATGGCGGGCGGTGAACTCCCAGCGGGAGAAGTACGTCTCCAGCCGGAAGTCGGGGAGCCTGGTCATGGCGGTTCTCGTTCCTCGGTGCGATGGGTTCGTGCTTCTGCGTACGGCGTTCTGCGTACGGCGTTCTCGCGGCGGCGGGGTCAGTGCGGCGGCTGCGCGGGCCCGGGCGTGCCGCGCAGTTCGGCGAGCAGGGTGTAGACGGTGGAGCGGGAGACCTTGAGCGCCGTCGCGACGGCCGGGACGGCGCGGCGCACGGCGAGCACCCCGGCCCGGTCGAGTTCGCGGAGCACGGCGAGCCGGTCCTCGCGGCCCAGCCGCTCCGGGGGCCGCCCGTGGGCGCGGACGTAGCCGCCGATCACGTCGTTCATCCGCTCGGTCCAGTCCTGTTCGAAGAGCGGTTCGGGGCGCGGGGCGGTCGGCGCGGCGAAGGCGGCGAGCAGCTCGGCCGCGTGTTCCAGCGGACCGCGGTCGAGATTGACGCACAGGACGGCGGCGGGCCGACCGTCCTCGTCGCGGAGCACGGCGCTGACCGAGGAGAGCCGCCGGCCGTCGGGGAGCAGCTTCGGGTAGGGGCCGTAGACGTCGGGGGCGGCCTGGTCGAGCCCGTCGAGTTCGCCGAGCAGCGAGGGGTCGCCCGGACCGCGGTCGCCCATCGGGTTCCAGATGGCGAGCACCTCGTCGCGGACGGCGTCGTGCAGCACCACCTCGGCGTAGGGGCCGAGCAGCAGGGCGACGGCCCGGCAGACGGGGGCCCAGGTGCGCAGGCGCGGGTCGGGGGTCTCGGTGGTCACCTCTGGACTGTACGTCCAGACTGGATGTTTCGTCCAGACGGTGACGCGGGACGGGCCCGCCCCCGGGATCGTTCACCCCGGGGACGGGCCCGTCCGACTGTGCCGGCTGCGGCTCAGTCGCAGGTGATCGCCAGCAGCGCGACCTTGCAGGTGCGGCTCGCCGTGTCGTTGGCGGCCACCGGGTCGGCCGGGGCACCGGCCGTCCGGGCGGTGGTGACGGTGAACGTCCGCCCGAGGTTGAGGAGTTGGCTCACCTGGAGGGTGAGGTGGCGGGTGGTGCTCGCGCCGGCGGCCAGCGGGGCGGTGAGCGCGCAGGTCAGGTGGCCGGCGGCGACGCCGCAGTCGGTGCTGCTCGCGGCGAGCCCGGTGGGCAGGGCCGCCCCGACGGTCGCGGCGGTCACCGCACCGGGGCCCTGGTTGGTGACGGTGAGGGTGTAGTCGACCCGGCCGCCGAGCAGGTTGGCCACCGGGCTGGCGACGAGCGAAACGGCGAGGTCGGCGGCGGGCGCCTCGTAGCCGAACCGGTCGGCCGCCGAGACGGCGCTGGTGCCGCCGGGTGTGGTGACCCGCACGTCGACCGTCCCGGCGGTGGCCGAGGCCGGGGCCGTGGCGGTGCAGGAGGTCGCGGTGCAGGAGAAGGACGCCGCGTCGCCCGCGGCGCCGAAGTTCACGGCGGTCGCGCCGGCCAGGTCGGTGCCGGTGACGGTGACGACCGTGCCGCCGGCCTGCGGGCCGCTCGCCGGGCTGACGCCGGTGACCGCCGGCACCGGCAGCGGGAAGCCGAGGACGTTCACGGTGGCGCCGTCGAAGTCGGCGAGGTAGCCGTGCCGGCTGTCGGGGGTGACCGCCAGGGTGAACGGGCTCGCGCCGACCGGGACGGTGGCGGTGACGGTGCCGCTCGCGGTGTCGAGCACGCTGAGCGTGCTGTCGGCGTAGTTGCTCGCGTAGACGGAGCGGCCGTCGGGGGCGGCGGCGACCGCGTACGGGTTGGCGCCGACCTGGACGGTGGCGGTCACCGCCCGGGTGGCGGTGTCCAGCACGCTGACGGTGGAGTCGCCGCCGTTGCCGGTCCACAGCCGGGAGCCGTCGGGGGCCAGGGCGAGGCCGAAGACGCCGTGGCCGACCGGTATCGAGGCGCTCAGGGTGGCGGTGGCGGTGTCGATCACGTCGACCCGCTGCGCGCCGGAGGCGGCGACGTACACGTGCCCGCCGTCCGGGGCGACGGCCACCCCGTGCGGCCCGGCGCCGACCGGGACGGTGGCGGCCACGGTGTTGGTCGCGGTGTCGAGCACGCTGACCGTGCCGGCGGCGGCGTTGGTGATGTAGGCGCGGGAGCCGTCGGGGGCGAGCGCCACGCCGAAGGCGCCGGCGCCGGCCGGGACGGTGGCGGTGACGGCGCCGCTCGCGGTGTCCACCACGCTGACGGTGCCGGTGAGGTGGTGGGTGAGGTAGGCGTGTCCGCCGTCGGGCGCGAGGGCGACCGCGTAGGAGCCGGTGCCGGCGGTGAAGGTGCCGGTGACCGCGCCGGTGGCGGTGGACAGCACGGTCACCGTGCCGCTGCTCTGACTGGTCACATAGGCGCGCCCGCCGTCCGGCGCGAGGGCGACGCCCGCCGGGTAGGGGGCGACGGCGACGGTCGCGGCCACGACGGGCGGCGGCGCCGCGGTGGCACCCGTGGGGGCGGCCGTGGCGGTGGCGGGTTGGGAGAGCAGGGCGGCCGTGGCCGCGCCGGCGGCGGCCACGGCCGTCCAGAAGCGGCGCGGTGTGGGGCGTGTGGTCAACGGGATCTCCAGACTCCTCGGCGGAACGGGCGGTACGCGGTCGCCCTCGGCGACCCGGGGGGACCGCCCGGATCGCCCGAAGCGTAGAAGCCCGACTGACGAAGCGTCAGGAGATGACTGGGATTGTCACCAACCGTTCAATTCCGCTCAGTTGGTCCCTGTTCGAACCGTCGGCGCCACACCGGGCTCGGCGCCGCGACGGGCATTACTATCATGCTAAAACCGATCGTTTATTCATCGATAGTTCTAGGCGTACTACACTCGCCGGCAGGCAGCGGAACCATGACACGGCGGGCGAGAGGAGCGGCAGCGATGACCGACGAAGGACGGGTCGAGGTCCCCACCCGCACCCTGGTCGAGGGCATGGTCCGGGCGGACGGCACCGTCGACGCCGGCGAGCTGTACGAGGTCGCGGGCGAGCTGGGCATGACCGACCAGCAGGTGCGCCTGTGCATCAAGCGGATGGCCGCCGACGGCCTGCTCGTCCAGGAGGGTCGCGGCCGGCGCGCCGTACTGCGCGAGACCGAGCACGCCCGGCGGTCCGCGGAGCCCGAGGTCGGGTTCGTCCGCCACATGTACGCCCAGGACGCCGGACTCGCCCCCTGGGACGGCCGCTGGCACCTCGTCGCCTTCGCGGTCCCCGAATCCGCCCGCACCGCACGGGACGCGCTGCGGGAGACGCTGGTCCGGCACGGCGGCGCCGCCGTCCAGGGCGGGCTCTACGTCAGCGCCAACGACTGGGCGCCGTACGTCGAGGCCGAGGCCGCCCGCCTCGGCATCGCCGACCGCGTCACCCTGCTCACCACCACCGACCTGCGGATCGCCGGCGACAAGGACCCGCTCGCCCTCGCGCGCCGGCTCTGGCCGCTCGACGACCTCGCCGAGGGCCACCGCCGGCTGGCCGCCCTCGCCGCCGACCGCCTCACCCGGCTGACCGCCACGGCCCCGGACAGCGCACCCACCTGGGTCGAGCACGTCGCGATCGCCCTCGAACTGGCCGCCGAGTTCACCCGCGCCACCACCCCCGACCCGCTGCTCCCGCCCGAACTCCTCCCCCGGCCCTGGCCCGGCACCGAGGCACGCGCCCTCACCGCCGACTGCTGGCGCCTGCTGCGCCGCGCGGGGCAGGGCGCTCCCGACCCCGGGCCCCGGTTCTTCCAGCGCTACGACGCGGTCATGGCCGAGATCACCGGCGAGGCGCGGACGGCCTGACGGAACGACCGGCGGCGGACCGGCAGCGGACCGGCGGCGGGCGCGGAACGCCCGACGGCGCTGCCGGGTGAGCGGCAGCGCCGTCGGGCGGGCGGTGGCCGGAACGTCCCGGCCGGGCCGACTCAGCGCTTGACGGCCACACCGCCGTACATCGCGATGTTCTGGTCCCGGACCGGTGCGGCGCCCGGCTCCGGGTGCCAGTGGTGGACCAGCGTGACGCCCGGCTCCAGCAGCTCATAGCCCTCGAAGAAGGCGAGCGTCTCGGCCCGGTCGCGGATCTGCAGCGGGATGCCCCGGGTGTTGTACTCGCGGCCCACCCCGCCGACGCCGACCGGGTCGGTGTCGCCCGTGAAGACGCTCAACGCCAGGAAGCTGCCCGGCGCCAGACGGTCCATCAGACGGCGCACGATGCCCTGCGGATCGTCCTCGTCCAGCACGAAGTGCACGATCGCGATCAGCGACAGCGCCACCGGCTGCGTGAGGTCGAGCACCTCGCGCAGCCGCGGCGAGTCCAGGATCGCGTCGACGTCCCGCAGATCGGCGTCCAGGTAGGCGGTGCGGCCCTCGGGGCGGCTGGACATCAGGGCCCGGGCGTGGGTCAGCACGATCGGGTCGTTGTCGACGTACACCACCCGCGACTCCGGCGCCACCGCCTGGGCGATCTCGTGCACGTTCGGCGAGGTCGGAATGCCCGCGCCGATGTCCAGGAACTGGCGCACGCCGTGCTGTTCGGCGAGCCGGCGGACCACCCGTTCCATGAAGCTGCGGGTGCTGCGCATCGAGGTCGGCAGGGCCGGCCAGGCCTTCACGGAGGCGTGCGCGGCGGCCCGGTCCGGCTCGAAGTTGGTCTTGCCGCCGATGAGGTAGTCGTACACCCGTGCCGAGTGCGGCACGTCCATCCGCAGATCGACCCCCGTCCAGCCGTCCTCGCCGGGCCCTCCCGACCGCTCTCCCGACACCCAGTCAGCGTGCGACATGTGCCGCCCCTCCCGATCTCCCCGTTGACGTTCCACTCGTGCCACATCCGCGTTTCGCCCGCGTCAACTCCGCTGGCGGAACGCCTTCGTGCGCATGGTAACCGTAACCCGGGAAGCGGCGGCCGGTCGGGGCCTCAGCTCTGCCCGAACAGCGCCGCGAAGGCTGCCTCCAGGCCGCTCACCGCCGCGGCGAGCACCGCGACCGCGCGCAGCGCGTCGGCCACCGTGCGGACCCGCCGGCGCAGCGGGCCCTCGCGCGGCTCGTCGAGGGCCGCCTCGTCGAGGATGCCGGCGAGCGCGGCGTCGGCGTCCTCGGCGTCCTCCTCGGACACCGCGCCCGGCTGTTCGGCGCGCAGCCGGGCGAGCGCGGCCCGCAGCGCCTCGGCCGCCGTCCGCAGTCCCTCGGGGCCGGCCGGAACCGCCGGTCCGGCGGCGCCGCCGCCGATCGACACGGTGGCGCCCCGGCCGCCGGCCACGGGGCCGTGCACGGTGGAGCCGACCACCTGGACGCCGCCGTCGTTCCAGTTGCCGCCGGCCGGCGGTCCGGCCTGGCCGGGGGGCTGATCGCCCATCACTTCCCCTTCCCGTTGCTCATGTCGACCTTCGCGCCGGCGCCGCCCGCGACCGGGCCGTGCACGGTGGAGTTGACCACCTGGACGCCGCCGTTGTTGACGTTGGTGATGCCCTGGGCCTGCTCCTCGAACGCCGCGCTGTCGTAGCCGCGTGCCCGCAGTTCGTCGCCGACCGCGCTGAACACCCGCTGGGTGACGGTGTTCAGGAAGCGCTGCACGTCGTGCGACTGGAAGATGTTCTGGTACTCGCCGCCGGCGCCGAGCTCGCGCACGCTCAGCCGGGGCGCGTAGTCGACCGCGTAGCCGGCGCGGGTGAGGTAGCGGTAGCGGCGCCGCAGCCGGGCGGCCCGGCCGTGCGAGGCCCGGACCTCCCCCAGCTGGCCGAGGGCGATCCCGATGTCGCCGCCGAGCCGCCGGGCGGCCCAGCCGAGCGCGTTCGCGGCGTGGGCCGCTCCGGAGCGCCGCCCGAGCAGGTCGACCACGTGGTACGCCTGCGCGACCGGCTCCAGCACGTAGGGCAGCCACTCCAGGTAGAGCAGTCCGCCGCGGGTGCTGGCACGGACCAGCACGGTGATCACCACCTCCTCCTGCCAGGAGCCGACCCGGATCGCCAGGTAGTGGCGCAGCCGTTCGTGGCCGGTGCGGCTGAGCAGGTCCGCCCAGGCGGGTTCGAGCAGCACGGCGTCGCCGGCGTGGCCGGACATCGCGCCGAGCCAGCCCGCCGGGTCGTCGCCGCGCAGACTGGGCCGGAACACCCGGTCGGTGACGGAGAGTCCGCGCAGCGGGTCCTCGGGATAGCGCGGGTCCTCGGCCAGTGCGCGCACCCGCTGGGCGATCGTGCGGTAGAGCACGGTGGCGTCGATCGGCTCGGGCGCCCGCCCCCGGGCGGCGCGTTCGGCGGAGGGGCGCAGCTCGAAGGTCATCCGCCAGGTGCGCCCGGCCCGGCCGAGGCCGACCAGCGGGGCCTGCCGGCGGTAGAGCAGTTCGGGTCCGCTCTGCTGTTCGCGCAGCCGTTCGTACAGCAGGGCGGCCCGGGCGCCGTTCGGCTGCGGGGGCGGGACGGCGGCGCCGCCGGGGTCGGCGAACGCGGCCAGGCGGCGCCTGATCCGGTAGCGCAGGACGGCGGCGGTCATCCAGAGCAGCAGCAGTTCGACGAACGCGTACCCGGCGCCGCCGAGCAGGTCCGGGTCGACGTCGTCCAGCCGGTCCCGCAGGCCGAGGCTCAGGGCGACCGCCGTCAGGACCGCGAGGACGAGGAGCCGGCCGATCCAGGTGGTGAGGGTGGCGCCGGGGCCGGTGCGGCGCGGGGCGCGCGGGGCGATCACCAGCCGCTCCACCTCCAGGCCGAGCCGGTGGTCCATCCGGTGCGTGCCGAGGCCGCCGACCAGGCCCAGCAGCAGGACCAGCAGCAGGACCGCGGTGCCGGCCGCGACGCCGAACAGCGGGAAGCCGAGGACGAGGAGGAGCAGGCAGACGGCACCGGTCCAGGCCTCCCAGCGGCGGGCGGTGAGGGCCTCGTGCAGTACCCGGACCAGATCGGTGCCGGGCGAGGGGGCGGGGATGCGGAAGGACTGTTCGACCAGTTCCTCGATCAGCTCCGCGCGGAAGCGCCGGTCCAGCCAGGCGGCGGCGCACAGGTAGCGGGTGGCGTCGCCGGGGACGGGGCCGGCCTGGTGGAGCAGGTTCTCGGGCGTCGCCGGCACGGCGGGCGGGGCGGTCGCGGGCGCGGCGGGCGCGGCGGCGGGCACGGTGGGCGGAGGACCCGGCCGGACCGACGCGTCCTGCGGCAGGGGCCGGACCGGACCGAGCGGGATCGACGCGGACGGCGGGTACCCCGGTGGCGGGGCGGACGGACGCGGCGGTGGAGTCGGCGGTGGTCCCTGTGGCGGAGGTGGCGGTGGGGTGCCACTGTCCATGATGTCCCCATTCCCCAGGCCTTGTTCCGGCGAACGAGCTTGGCCAGTAAAGCAGTTGACCTTCCCGGCGGACAGCCCCCGGACCGCGACCGCGGGTAACGGTTCGGCTCCGCCGAGTGGTGCGTGCAAGAAATTGGAGTTCTGGATTCGTATTCGATAGCTTTTCGAACGTGAGGCTGACCAAGAGCACCGACATCGCCCTCCGCATCGCCATGCGGCTGGCCGTCCTCGACGAGGAGGCCAACCCGACCACCCGCGAGGTGGCCGAGGCGGTCGGCGTGCCGTACACCCACGCCGCCAAGGTGGTCAGCCGGCTGCAGCACCTGGGCGTGGTGACGGCGCGGCGCGGTCGTGGCGGGGGCCTGGCCCTCACCACCGCCGGTCGCACCGGTTCGCTCGGACTGCTGCTGCGCGAACTGGAAGGGGTGGGTGACGTGGTCGGCTGCGAGGACGATCCACCGTGCCCGCTGCGGTCGTCCTGCCGGCTGCGCGGGGCACTGCGCACCGCGCAGGCGGCGTTCTACGCCACCCTCGACCCGCTCTCGATCGGCGATCTGGTGTCCGCGCCGACCGGGCCCGTCCTGCTCGGCCTCACCCTGAGACCGGGTCTCGCCCCGAGACCCGAACCCGTCGCCGGCCCCACCGGCTGACGCGT
This sequence comes from Kitasatospora sp. NPDC004723, assembly GCF_040609255.1. NCBI lineage: Bacteria > Bacillati > Actinomycetota > Actinomycetes > Kitasatosporales > Streptomycetaceae > Kitasatospora > Kitasatospora sp. NPDC004723. Next base: position 127,930 of record NZ_JBEXJT010000020.1, read on the forward strand.
TCCGGCACACCCCGACGCACCACCCGCGGGACCGCGCCATGCGCGGCACCGCACCACCCCACCGCACGGCCCCACCGTCGCACCACGTCACCTCCCCACGCCGGTCCGCGCTTCCGCACGGCCGAAAATACGATTCTCAGATTCCAGTTTGGAGTGCATTCGATGCTGTCCGCCAAGTCCGCCGAGGTCGTCGAAGCCACCCTGCCCGTCGTGGGCGGTGCGATCGGCGACATCACGCCGCTCTTCTACGAGAAGATGTTCGCCGCCCACCCGGAGCTGCTGCGCGACCTGTTCAACCGCGGCAACCAGGCCAACGGCAGCCAGCGGCAGGCGCTCGCGGGCTCGATAGCCGCCTTCGCGACCGCGCTGATCGCCGCGCCGGACAGCCGTCCGGACGCGCTGCTCGCCCGCATCGCCCACAAGCACGTCTCGGTCGGCATCACCAACGACCAGTACCGGATCGTCCACGAGCACCTGTTCGCCGCCATCGTCGAGGTGCTCGGCGAGGCCGTCACCCCCGAGGTCGCGGCCGCCTGGGACGAGGTCTACTGGCTGATGGCCAACGCCCTCATCGCCATCGAGGACCGGCTGCGCGAGGAGTCCGCCGCCGCCCAGGGCCTCGACCCGGCCGACCTGTGGCGCCCCTACACCGTGGTGGCCCGCCACCAGGAGACCGAGGACGTCACCACCTACCTGGTCCGCCCGGCCGACGGCAGGCCGCTGCCGCCGGCCGCGCCCGGCCAGTACGTCTCGGTGCGCGCCGAACTCCCGGACGGCGCCCACCAGATCCGCCAGTACAGCCTCTCCGGCGCCCCGGACGGCGTGCTCCAGTTCAGCGTGAAGCGCGCCACCGCCGAGGCCGCGGGCGGCCCCGACGGCGAGGTCTCCAACCACCTGCACGCGACCCTGCGCGCCGGCGACGTCCTCGACATCGCCCCGCCGTTCGGCGACGTCGCGCTCGCCGACGGCGACGGCCCGGTGCTGCTCGCCTCGGCCGGCATCGGCAACACCCCGATGACCGCGATGCTGGCCAAGCTCGCCGCCACCGGCTCGACCCGCCGGGTCGTCACCGTGCACGGCGACCGCGACCAGCTGTCGCACGCCTTCCGCGCCGACCTCGCCCAGCTGACCGCCAAGCTGCCGAACGCCGCCGCCCACGTCTTCTACGAGCAGCCGCTCGGCGACTGGCCGGCCGACCGCACCGGCCTGGTGGACCTGGCCACGGTCGAGGTCCCGGCGGGCACCACCGCCTACCTCTGCGGCCCGCTGCCCTTCCTGCGCGCCGTCCGCGGCCAGCTCCTCACGGCCGGCGTCCCGGCCGCGGACATCCACTACGAGGTGTTCGGCCCGGACCTCTGGCTCGGCCAGGACGCCTGACCCCGGTGGGCCCGCCGCCCCCGAGGCGGGCCCACCGGCCCCGCGCCGCCCCCGCCCCCGCCCGGGCCGGGCGGCCCGGCAGCGGGC
>NZ_JBEXJT010000021.1:0-127990 GCF_040609255.1 Kitasatospora sp. NPDC004723
GACTGGGGCGAGGACGGCTACAACGACCTCGTCACCCTGGAGTACGACAACGTCGACAAGCGCCGCAAGCTGTGGACCTACCCCAACAACGGCCTGGGCACCGCGACCGTCAACTTCGGCAAGAGGAAGCAGGAACTCAAGGTCTTCTGCCCGGTCGCCGATCCCGAGGGCACCTGCCCGGCCGGCAACGACCACTGGCAGAACGCCAATGCCCAGATCCTGTCGCCCGGCGACCTCAACGGCGACAAGATCCCCGACCTGCTGGTGCGCGACGGCAAGCTGCTCTGGGCCTACTACGGCGCACGCAACGACTACCTGGACAACGCCGACCCGGTCCTGGTCGGCGGTGACGACTGGGACAAGTTCACCGTGATCGCCCCCGGCGACATCAACGGCGACGGCGTCCCGGACCTCTGGCTGCGCAACGAGAGCACCGGTGAGCTCCTGCGCTCCCACGGCAGCAAGGACGCCAACGGCGTCATCGACCTGGCCACCTGGGGCACCAAGGACCGCGCCGTGATCGGCGGCAACCTCACCACCGCCCTCTACCCGACGGTCGGCTCGGTCGGCGACATCAACGGCGACGGCATCGCCGACCTGTGGGCGCGCAAGGCCGACAACACGCTCTACGAGTGGTACGGCAAGGTGACCGGCGGCACGGTCAACTCCTTCTCCGACGACGTGACCGTCGACGGCGTCATCGGTGCCCGGATCCCCTCCGGCACCAACCTGGCCTCCGGCCAGGAGTACGCCACCGGCAACGCCAAACTCACCATGCAGGCCGACGGCAACCTCGTGCTGACCAAGGCCGGCAAGGTCTTCTGGGCCTCCAACACCGCCGGCAACCCGAACGCGTTCGCCCGGATGCAGGCCGACGGCAACCTGGTCGTCTACAGCGCCGACGGCTCCAAGACGCTCTGGAACACCCACACCGACGGCAAGCCCAACTCCTACGCGATGGTCCTCGGCCACGGCGTCCTGGTGATCTACAACGCCATCGGCCAGGGCCAGTGGACCAGCGGCACCCAGACCCGTCCCGACTTCAACGCGGACGGCAAGACCGACGCCCTGGCCCGGGACGCCAATGGCGACCTGTGGGTCTATCCCGGCAGCGGCGGCTCCGGCACCTCCACCTTCAGCGGCCGCTACTTCGCCGGCAACGGCTGGTGGCGCGACTACTGGACCGGCCTGTACCCCACCGACCTCAACAACGACGGGCACACCGACATCGTCGCGGTCAGCCGCGAGGGCCAGATGTGGCTCTACCCCGGGACCGGTCGCACCGACCGGACGGTGGCCGACCCGATCCTGATCGGCACCGGCTGGACCTACCCCACGCTGGCGTTCGGCGACATCACCGGCGACGGGAAGACCGACGTCATCGCCCGCGACAACGGCGGCACCCTCTGGCTGTACCCGGGCACCGGCGGCACCGGCACCAGCACCTTCAACAGCCAGGTGTTCTTCGGCAGCGGCTGGTGGCCCGACAGCTGGACCACCATCCGGATCGGTGACGTCAACGGCGACTTCAAGCCCGACATCATCGGCCGCACCGACGGCGGCGAGATGTTCGTGTACCCCAACACGAGCACCTACCAGAACCCCGCCCTCGGCGCGCGCTACAGCTGGGGCATCGGCTGGTGGCCGGCCGAGTGGAACCCGTTCGTGAGCGACTTCGACAACGACGGCAGGCTGGAACAGATCGGCCTCTACCGGACCGGTGACCTGTACGACTACCTGCCGGGCGGCCGGTCGCTGGTGGGCACCGGCTGGAGCTCGTTCTTCGACCTCCTCCTGTAGCACCTGTCCTCCAGCGCACCCCCGGTGCCGGCCCACCGCCGGCCCGCCGAACCCGCGACGGCCCACCGCCGTCGCGGGTTCGGCTTTTCCGCGGCGGTCCCGCTGCCCTTCGGGACCCTTGTTCCCCCGGCCCGGGACCTACGGCCCGCAGACCCGCCGCCGCCGGACCGGCAGGCTGTATCCCAGCAGGACAGCACGGCACCGAGGAAGACCCCAACACCGCACCGCTGCACAGCAGTTGAACCGCACTACGGCACAGTCGCACGGTCCGGTCCGACAACCGTCGGTCCGCCGAGGTCCCGCCCGGGACCCCCCACCGAGGAGCCCGTCATGGCCGTTCAGCACGCCGCCGCCCACCGCAGCTTCGGCACCCCGCTGCGCCGCACCGCCGTCGATGCCACCCCGCGCACCCTGACCGCGGCCGGCGCCGCCCTCGCCACCGCCCGGATCGCGCTCGGCGCGGTGTTCCTCTGGGCCTTCGCCGACAAGACCTTCGGGCTCGGCTACTCCACCGCCGACGGCCGCGCCTGGATCGACGGCACCTCGCCCACCGAGGGCTTCCTGAGCCACGTCGCCGCCGGCCCGTTCCGGGAGACCTTCCACTCGATGGCCGGCCAGGCTTGGGCGGACTGGCTGTTCATGCTCGGCCTGCTCGGCATCGGGCTCGCCCTGGTCGGCGGTGTCGCCCTGCGGATCACCGCCGTCGGCGGAACCGCGCTGCTCGCCCTGATGTGGGCCGCCGAGTGGCCGCCCGCCCGCCACCTCGCCGACGGCAGCGCCAGCGGTTCGACCAACCCACTGCTCGACGACCACGTGCTCTACGCCGTCCTGCTCTTCGCCCTCGCCGCCACCGGCGCCGGCCGCACCTGGGGCCTCGCCCGCCGCTGGGCCGCCCTCCCGATCGTCCGCGACCACGCCTGGCTCCGCTGACCCACCACCCCCGACAGCCGGGGCCGGTCGCGATCTCCCCCGCGACCGGCCCCGGCTCGTTCCGCTTTTCGGGCCTCCTGAGAAGCTGGCGCCATGCCCAGGAAGCGCCCACGCACCGCCACCATGGCCGAACTGACGGCCGGCCTGCCGCCGGTCCAGTACACCTACGGCGCGGGCGTACCGTCGCCCGGCGGCCGGGCGGAGTTCGTCGACGACCTCGGGCAGCGCTGGCGCAAGGTCCGCGGGCCGCTCGACCCCCGGCTGGTGAAGCGCCTGCTCACCACGGCCGACGCGGTGATCGTCGGCGGCGCCGGCGGCTTCGCCTTCCGGCACATCGCCGCAGCCGACCGCGCCGACACCTGGCAGGCCGTCAAGAACCGGCTGTCCGATACCGGCGAGTCCCCGACCTATCGCCCCTTCGAGTTCGTCTCGGCCGACGGCCGGACCCTCCTCTACCTGGAGGAGTGGTGCTGAGGCGCTCCCCCGTCGCCCTCACCTTGCGCAGTGGCGCTTGCCGGGCGCCTGCGGAACGTATCCGGAGTGGTCAATTCACCTGCGAAGGTGCGGTAGTGGCGCTAGAGTCGCGCCCGTAACGACCGCCGCCCCGACCGCCGGCGGAGCACACGGAGCACCCCGTACCACCGCACGCACCAGCGGCCCGGTCCGCCGCACCGGCGCCGGACCGGGCCGACATGCCGCCGAGCAGACAGGGACCCCGTGCCATGACCGTCCGACCCGGCCGACGAACGGCGACCGCCGTCGCCGCCGCCGCCCTCAGCACCGGAGCACTGCTGGGAGCCGCCCCCGCCGCACCCGCCGCCCCGGCCACCTCCACCGCCTCCACCACCACCCCCGCCATGACCGCGCTGCCGACCGGCGTGCCCGGGAAGTCCTACAGCGACCCCACCGGGGTCAACGGCGCCGGCGTCGTCGTCGGCTACGCCTACGCCTCCGGGCAGGGCGTCGAGGCCAGCGCCGTCCGCTGGGCCGCCGACGGCACCCCCGCCACCCTCCCGCCGCTGCCCGGCGAGAACTTCGCGCAGGCCCTGGGGGTGAACGACGCGAACCTCGCCATCGGCATCTCCTGGCCCACCGGCCGCACTTCCTGGCAGTCGACCGCCGTCCGCTGGGCCGCCGACGGCACGCCCACCGCCCTGCCCCCGCTGCCCGGCGACCTGTACAGCAGGGCGGCGGCGATCAGCGGCAGCGGCATCGTGGTCGGCACGTCCTACACCGGTTCCGCCGGCACCCACGCGGTGGCCTGGCGCCCGGACGGCACCACCGTCACCCTCGCCCCGCTGCCCGGCGACACCGCCAGCGAGGTCACCGGGGTCAACGCCGCCGGCCTCGCCATCGGCCGCTCCTACACCACCGTCGGCTCGTTCCACGGCATCGTCTGGAGCCCGGACGGCACCCCGGTCCGGTTCCAGAGCGGCCCGACCTCCGGCAGCGGCGACTGGCCGGTGGGGATCAACGACGCCGGCACCGTGATCGGCGTCGCCGACCGGCCGCAGGGGATCGGCACCAGCCGCCACGGCCTGGTCCGCTCGCCCGGCGGTGCCCTGCGCGACCTGGGCCCGTACACCTCGCCGACCGCGATCAACGCCTCCGGCACCGTCGTCGGCCAGTACCAGCCGGACCTGGGACAGCTCACCACGCACGCCGCCCGCTGGAGCCCGGACGGCACCCTCACCCCGCTGCCCCGGGAGCCCCTGACCGGCGGCAACTCGGTCGCCGTCGGGATCAACGGCTCCGGCACCGCGATCGGCTACGCCTGGGACGGCATCCCGGCCCGCCAGTACCAGTCGGGCCGGATCTGGGCGCCCGACGGCACCCTCACCAACCTCGCCCCCAACAGCTCCGACAACACCACCCTGTTCGTCAACGACGCCGGTCTGGTCGTCGGCCTCTTCCTGCTCCGCTCGCCGGGCAGCCTCTACCCCTCCCACCTGACGGTGGTCTGGCGCCCCTGACGCCCGGCCGCCCCGCCGGCCGGCCACCCCGCCGGCCGGTTCACACGCTCATGCCGTAGCCGATCTCCTCCGCGGCGACGCACCAGAACGAGTTCTCGTCGGCGACGGCCGCGGCGTCGAGCTCTCCGAACCCCTCCAGCAGCCGTTCGGTGAGCGCCTCGGCCGCCTCCTCCGCCGCCTCCCAGGCGGCATCGTCGTCCGGGCCGTCACCCGCGCCGTCACCCGGGCCGTCGTACGCGGCGGCCTCGGTGGCGGCCGCGTCGTAGGCGCGGGTGAACGCGACGAAGGCCGCGACACCGCTGTTCACCAGATCGCGCCCACCGCCCTCCGGCAGGCACCACAGCGAACCGTCGTCACGCCGGACCGCGAGCGCGCTCAGCCCCGGGTCGACCGCGACCAGGGCGAAGCGGACGCCGTCGACCACGCGTTCCGCGAACGGGGCGTCCTGCCAGGCGCCGGGGTACGGGCAGCCGGCGCGGCCGGCCAGGAGGGAGGCGAGTTCGGCGTCGTCCATGCCGGCAAGCTACCCCGCGCCACCGACATCGCCCTCCCCGGCCGCCTCCACCAGGACCAACGTCCCGGTGCTGCCCGTCCGGACGGCGTGCCGGGCGCCCGCCGGCACCCGGTACAGCTCCCCCGGTCCCACCGTCACCCCGGCCCCGTCCACCAGCAGTTCGAGCCGGCCGTCGAGCACCAGCAGCAGCTCGGCGTCCTCGTGCACCTCGACCGGCAGCGGCCGCCCGTCCATCCGCAGCACCTTCACCGCGGCCGTCCCCACCCGCCCGAGCACGGTGGAGTCCCACGGCGTCGGCAGCTCGGACGCCGTCGCGTACAGGTCGAGCGGGTTCATGGCGGCCTCCTCGGCGGCCCCGCCCGCCGGGGAGGCGAACGGGGCTCACGGTGGTGTTCGGAAGGGACGGCTCCGGACGCTACCCGACCACCCGCTCCGGTTGGTCGACCGTTCGGTAAAACCTCTCCGCCGCCTCCGGCCCGGGCCCGGACCCGGTGCCGAGTCGGCGTCGCAGCAGCACGGCGGCCAGCGCCGCCAGCGCGAATCCCGCTCCGACCCACGGGAGTTGGCGCACTCCCGGGCCGGCGACGACGAGTCCGCCGACCGCGGTGCCGAGGGTGATGCCCAGGTTGGAGAAGGAGATGAACAGGCTGTTGCCGAACTCCGGCGCGTCCTTCGCGTCCCGGGCCAGCCAGGTCTGGCTTACCACCAGCCCGCCCGAGTGCACCGCGCCCCAGAGCAGCACCGCGAGCACCATCGGCGCGGGCCACGGACCGACCGCCCGGACCACGGCGTAGACGAGCACGAACAGGACGGGGAAGGCGGTCACCGTCCGGACCGGGTGGCGTTCCAGCAGCCGCCCGAAGACGAGGTTGCCGAGCACCATCACGATCCCGAAGGCCATCAGCAGGGCGCCGACCGTGGACCCGCCGAAGTGCGTGACGCGCTCCAGGTACTCGGCGAAGTAGCCGTAGACGGAGAACATCGCGGCGAACACGGACACCACGGCCGCCAGCGCGAGCCAGAGCCGGGGGCGGCGAAGGATCCCCAGCTGGGTGCCGTAGGAGAGCCGCCGCTCGGCGGGCATCTCCGGGAAGAGCGCCAGGATCCCGATCAGGGCGAGCAGGTTGGCGCCCGCCCCGAACCAGAAGGCCGCCGCGAGGGAGACGTGCTCGGCGAGCGCGGAGGTGACCGGCACGCCGAAGGCGAAGCCGAGCGTCACCCCGGCGAAGACGGTGGTGGCGGCCCGGGTCGCCTTCTCCGGGGGCACCAGCCGGGCGGCGGCGGTGAGCGCCACCGCGAAGAACACCGGGTGGAAGACCGCCGGCACGATCCGGAAGACCAGCATCACCGCGAACCGGTCGGTGAGCGCGTAGACGGCGTTGGACAGGGCGAACACCGCGAGGGCGACCGCCAGGACGGTCTTGCGCCGCACCCCGGAGGCCAGCAGCGTCGCGAACGGGCCGGCGACGGCCACCACCAGCGCGAACACGCCGACCAGCCACCCGGCGGTGGAGGGCGGCACGGAGAGTTCCTCGGAGACCCGGGGCAGGACGCCGACGACGCCCATCTCCGTGGTGATGATCCCGAACACCCCCAGCGAGAGGGTCAGGACGACCGGACCGGTCTTTCCCATGGCAGACCAACCTACAAATCTAGATAGTTAGATGAATTTTCCGCGCAGAAAGGCCCGCAGGAGGGCGCAGCGGGGCACGGTGCGGCCTCCTCCGGGCGTCAGAGCTCGTCGCGGACGTACGCCGCGAAGGCGGCGATCGTCTCCTCGTCGCGGCGGTAGAAGGTCCACTTGCCGATCCGCTCCGAGACCAGCAGTCCGGCGTCCCGCAGGATCTGCAGGTAGCCGGAGACCACCGACTGGGCCAGCCCCGAGCGTTCGCGGATGTCCGTCACGCAGACGCCGATGTGGAAGCCGACGCCGCGCTCGCGGTAGTACGCCTCGTCGAAGTAGCGCTCGGGCGTCTTCAGCCAGTGCAGGAACTCCGCCCGCGCGGGGTTCGCGAGCGCCTTGTGAACGGCCAGCGGGTCCACCGTGCACTCCTTTCGCGAGCCCCTCAAGACGCATCCAATATTCTCGATACGAAGAAACCTGTCAACCCGCCCGGCGGTCAGCGGGAGAGGCCCGCGTGGTGGGCGAGGATGGCCAGGCGGACCCGGTCGCGGGCGGCGAGCTTGTGCAGCAGGCGGCCGATGTGGGTCTTGGTGGTGCCCTCGGTGATGTGCAGCCGGGCGGCGATCTCGGGATTGGTGAGGCCGTCGCCGACCAGGGCGAGGACTTCGCGTTCGCGGGCCGTGAGGGCGGCGACGGCCTGGCGGGCCCGGGCCCGCGCCGGGTCCTCGGGGGCGCCGGCCGGCCCGTCGGCGAGCAGCCCGGCGATCAGCCGGCGGGTGACCCGGGGCGCGAGCGCGGCCTCGCCGGCGGCCACCGCCCGGGTGGCGGCGAGCAGTTCGGCCGGCTCGGCGTCCTTGAGCAGGAAGCCGCCGGCGCCGGCGCGCAGCGCACCGCGCACGTACTCGTCCAGTTCGAAGGTGGTGAGGATCAGCACCCGGCTGCCCGACGGCCCGGCGGTGATCCGGCGGGTGGCCTCGATGCCGTCCAGGCCGGGCATCCGGATGTCCATCAGCACGACGTCCGGCCGTTCGCGGTGGGCGAGTTCGACGGCCTGCGCGCCGTCGGCCGCCTCGCCGGCCACCGTGAAGCCGGGGGCGAGGCGCAGGATGCCGGCGAACCCGGCCCGCACCAGGGCCTGGTCGTCGGCGACCACGACACGGATCGTCACGCCCCGGCCCCCGTCGCGGCGGCCGGCGGCAGCCCCGCGTCCAGCGGCAGGCCCGCCGTGACGCGGAACCCGCCGGACGGCGTCGGCCCGGCGAGGCACCAACCGCCGTACGGGGCCACCCGTTCGCGCATTCCGGCCAGGCCGCTTCCGCCGGACGGCGCGGCGGCGCGGGCGCGGCCCTCCGCTCGGCCCTCCGCTCGGCCCTCCGCGGGACCGTCGTCGGTGACCTCCAGCCACAGCTCGCCGTCCCGGTACTCCACCTCCACCCGGGCCGCCGCCGCACCGGAGTGGCGGACCACGTTGGCGAGCGCCTCCTGCACGATCCGGTAGCCGGACAGGCCGACGCCGGGGGCCAGTTCGCGCTCCCGGCCGCGGATCCGCACCCGCACCGCGACGCCCGCCGCACGGGTGCGCTCCGCCAGCCGCTCCAGGTCCGCCGCCGCCAGACCGGGCGCGGGGGCGGACGGCGGCTCGCCGGGCCCGGCGTCCTCGCGTAGCACGGCCAGCAGCGCCCGGATCTCGCGCAGCGCCTCCGCGCTCACCGTCCGGATCGCGGCGAGCGCCGCCCCGGCCGGCCCGTCCTGCTGCCCGGACCGCTCCAGCGCGTACCGCCCGTAGCCCGCCTGCACGCTCACCACGCCCAGGCTGTGCGCCACCACATCGTGCAACTCCCGCGCCAGCCGCAGCCGTTCCTCCGAGGCCGCGGCGCGTTCCAGGGCCACCGCCCGGGCGGCCAACGCGGCGGTGTGCGCGCGGTGGCGGCGCACCGCGTCCCCCACCGCCCAGCCGGCCGACTGCCCGATCACCGCGAGCAGCACATTGCTGCCCACCTCGGCGGGCGCCGCCAGGGTGACCGCCCAGCCGACGGCCTGCGCGCCGAGCGCCACCCGCGCGGCCCGCCGGTCCCGGGCCGCCGCCGTGTACGCCACCAGCGTCCCGACCAGCACCGCCCAGAACCCGACGACCAGCGCGATCGCGGGCTGCCGGCAGGCCACCACCGTTCCCGCCCAGGCGAACAGGGCGAGCCCGCAGGCCCCGACCGGGTCCCGCCGCCGGGCGGCCAGGGCCATGCCGAGCACCACGGTGGCGAGCAGGGCGACGGCCACGGTGGCCGGGCTGTCCGGCGGCGGGTTGCCGCGCCCGTGCGGGTCGAAGTGCCGGGCGGCTTCGAGCACCCGGGCGGCGGTCACGGCCGTACCGGCCAGCGCGGTCAGCGGGTCGGTCCACACCCGGTGCGCGGGCGTCAGCCGCTTGGTCCACGGGACGGGCGCGACCCGCTCGTCGTTCTCCACCCGGCCAGGCTAGCCACGGGCGGGCGGGCCGGCATCCGACCACGGTCGTATGCCCACGGCCGGACGCGCCGGACGATCCCGGGGCGCCACCGTGGGGGCCGCAGAGACCAGCCCGCCCCCTCGGAGGAACAGCCCCATGGCGCACCACCCGCCGCACCACCGTTCACGCCCGGCCGTCGCCGCGCTCACCGTCCTGCTGGCCACCGGCGCGCTGGCCACCACGGCCGTCCCCGCCGCCCGGGCCACCCAGGCCGCCGGGGCCGCCGTCACGCGCACGGGCACCGGTACGGGCGCCACCGCCCCGATCCCGATCACCCTGCCCGCGCCCACCGGCCCGCTGCCCGTCGGCACCACCACGCTCCACCTCGTCGACCCGCAGCGCCCCGACCGCTGGGCCCCCACCCCGCGTCCGCGCGAACTGATGGCCCAGCTCTGGTACCCGGCCGCCGCCTGCGGAGCGCCCGGACACCGGCTCGCGCCGTGGACGGGTCCGGCCGAACAGGCCCACCTGGAGTCCGACTACCTCGGCGCCGCCCCCGGCCGGCTCGCCTGGCCGGTCACCCACTCCCGCGAGAACGCACCCGCCGACCGCACCGCCCGCCACCCGGTGGTCCTCTACTCCCCCGGCTCGCGCTCCGACCGCTCCTTCGGCACCCTCGCCGCCGAGGACCTCGCCTCCCGCGGTTATGTGGTGGTCTCCCTCGACCACACCTTCGACGCCGGTGAAGTCGTCTTCCCGGACGGCCGGCTGGAGGTCCGCAACAAGCCGGCCGTGTTCGCCATGACCGACGAGGAGATCGTCGCCTACCGCACCGCCGACACCCGCTTCGTCCTCGACCGCCTCACCGACCTCGCCGCCGGCACCAACCCCGACGCCGAGCAGCGCCCCCTCCCGCCGGGCCTCGGCGCGGCCCTGGACCTGGGCGCCGTCGGCGTGGCCGGGCACTCGATGGGCGGCGCCACCGCCGTCCAGACCCTGCACGACGACCCGCGCGTGCTCGCCGGGGCCTCCCTGGACGGGCCGGTCTTCGGCACCGTCGCCACCGACGGCCTGGACCGCCCGCTGCTCCTGTTCGGCGCCGCGGACGACCGGCCGACCCGCGACGCCATGTGGGACTCGCTCTGGCCGCGCCTCACCTCCTGGCGCCGCCAGCTCCTGATGGACGGCTCCGGGCACGGCAGCTTCGCCGACCTGGAGGTGCTGTTCTCCGCCGCCCGCTCCGCCATGTCCTGGACCGACGAGGAGGTCGACCACCTCATCGGCACGGTCCCACCGCTGCGCGCCGTCGCGGCCCAACGCGCCTATCTGGCCGCCTTCTTCGACCTCCACCTCCGCCACCGGCCGACCCCGCTGTTCACCGTCCCGTCCCCCGCGAACCCGGAGGTCCACCTGGTCCGCTGACGGCGGCGGCGCCCACAAGAAGCACCCCGCGATGACGGGCCGCGCCACGCTCCTCGTGCACGGCTTCGGCTTCCACGTCGCCGTCCTCGACGCGCCCGGTCACGGCGACCGCCCGCGCGGCGCGGACGACGAGCGCGACATCGCCGCCCTGCGCAAGGCCCAGGCGGCGGGCGAGCCGGTGGGCCCGATCGTCGTCCCGTACAACGCCCGCCTGGCCGAGTCGACGGTGGGCGAGTGGCGGGCGGCCCTGGACGCCCTCCAGGAGCTGCCGGAGATCGGCGCCGACGGGCCGGTGGGCTACTTCGGCATCGCCCTGGGCACCGCGCTCGGGATTCCGCTGGTGGCGGCCGAGCCGAGGATCAGGGCGGCCGTCTTCGGTCTGCACTGGCCCGACGCCCTGACCGAGTACGCGCGGCGGATCACCGTCCCGGTCGAGTTCGCCCTCCAGTGGGACGACGAGCTCATCCCGCGCGAGGACAGCCTCGCCCTGTTCGACGCCTTCGCCTCGCAGGAGAAGACCCTGCACGCCAACGCGGGCAAGCACTTCGACTTCCCGAGGTTCGAGGCCGACAGCGCCGCCAGGTTCCTGGCCCGCCACCTCGGCCACTGAGTCGAGCGATCCCCCGCCGCCACGCACCCTCCGGCGGCGGGGGATGAGCAGCCACTCACCGAGAACGCCGCCCACCGACCAGGTGGCGGGGCCGTCCCGGACGCCGTCGCGGTGGCGACGGCGTCGCGGGCACCGCCGGGGCTTCCGTAGGATCTCGTGCGTGGCCAATCGACGTGACATCGAGCGCGACGTCCTGGGCGCCATCGCGGAGTTGTCGGCGTGCGGGCTGTCGACGGGCGAGCTCTTCCGCGGCCTCCACACCCTGCTGGCGGGCCCGCTCGGCTTCGACGGCGGCTGCTGGCACGGCACCGACCCGGTCACCGGCTTCCCCACCTCCACCGTCGCCGACGGGCTCGACCCCAGCCGGTTCGAACAGGCCGTGCACCTGGAGATGTTCAGCGAGGACAGCACCAACTTCACCGCCATCCGCGCCGCCGGACACCGGGTGCAGACCCTCGACCGCGCCACCGGCGGCCACCGCGAGACCAGCATCCGCTACCGGGAGTTGCTCCGGTCCTGCGGCTACGGGGACGAACTGCGCATCAACTTCGACCTCGGCGGCGGCCGCTGGGCCAGCGCCGCCTTCATGCGCGGACACGGACGCGGCCGCTACGGCCCGGCCGAACTGCGGCTGGCCGAACGCATCACCACCCCCATCGGCGCCGCCCTGCGCAACGCCCACCTGGTGACGCTGCGCCGGGCCCGCACCGACGGGCCGGTGCAGGCCGGCCACCCGCCGGCCGTCGCGATCCTGGACGGGCAGGGGCGACTGCGCTCGGCCGACGCGGGAGCCCGCGAGCTGATCCGGCGGATGGCCGAACCCATCTCCCACGCCTGCGCCGTGCCCACCGGCTTCCTCACCGTCGCCTGCCAGGCCGCACGCAACGCCGGCACCTCGGAGGTGCGGGTGTGCACCCCGGACGGCCAGTGGTTCGCGCTGTACGCGTCGCCGCTGGACGGCGGCGGCGGCGGGGGCGGCCGGGGTGGCGGGGGCGGCGAGGTCGCCGTCCTCATCTCCCCCGCTTCGCCCCTGCACCGCCTGCCGGTGGCGATCCTCGCCCACGGCCTGTCCCCGCGCGAGCGCCAGGTCGCCCTGCACGCGGTGCGCGGCAGCAGTACCAAGGACATCGCTGCGCTGCTCCACCTGACGGTGCCCACGGTCCAGCAGCACGTCACGGCCATCCTCGACAAGACGGGCGTGCGCAACCGGCGCGAACTCGTCGCCCTCCTGACGGCCGATCACCTGCCGACGCTCGGCCTGCCTCCGCGGACGTAGCGGGGATTCCCGCAACGAGCGGCCGGCCGGTCCGAGGACCGGCCGGCCGCCGGAGACGGGCCGTTCAGTCCCAGGGGTTCGCGGGCTGGCCGCTGATCGCGGTCCAGAACCGGGTGCCCGTGGGCAGTGTGCCGTTGGCCCACAGGCCCCAGCCGTGGCCGTCGTGGAACTCCGCCATCCGCCAGCCGCCGCCGAAGCTGCCGGCACACTTCGCGTCGGCGACCGCGAGGCTCGGGAGCTGCCAGCCGGCCAGCCCGGTGGTCGCCTTCACCTCACCGCCCGCCCAGGCGTGGAACCCGCTGGTGGGTATCCCGTTGGGGGCCGAGCGTCCGTCCTGGCGGATGCACAGCACCGGCAGCACCGCGTTGGCGGGGTGGTCGCCCTGGTACGGGTTGCTGTGGCTCAGGTCGTCGAACCCGACGTGCACCAGGTTGTCCGCGCGCTGCTCCAGGGTGGTCCAGGTCATGCCGGCGTGCCCGCCCGGGGCACCCCAGACCGTCTCGTAGGTGGTGCGGTCGATGTCCCACTGCTGGAGGGCGGAGCCGCCCTGGGCGCAGACGTTCGCGATGAGCGTCCAGCCGCCGTAGCGCTTGCCGACGTTGTCCAGGCACCAGCCGGTGTCCGGGTTCCTGATCTTCATCCCGACCAGGCCGTAGAGCGCCGGCGAGGGTTCGTAGCGGGTGATCGAGAACAGCTGCTTGGCGTCCCACGGCGCGCAGGACTTGACGGTCGGCTTCACCTCGGTGAAGGACAGGCAGCCGTGGCCGCGGGACTCCGCGAGCATGAACTGGTCGGGCCCGAGCCGGTTGATCACCCACATGCCGGGGTTGTCCGACGGGGCGCAGGGGTGCATGTCCTGGCCATTGACCGCGCCGTCCGGACAGCGCTGGGAGGCCTGGTTGAGCAGCACGGTCGCCGGGCCGTCCGCCGAAGCGGCGGTCGGCAACAGCCCCAGACCCGCCAGTGCCAGCGCGAGCGCCAACAGGACACGTCTGACTGAGGTGAAACGCACGAAGCACTCCATGGTTGGTCGACTGGTGCAGGAAGAGGAGCGGGCCGGCCCGATCGGCCCCCAGTTTGTCCGTGTCCGGTCGACATCCGGTATCCGAGTTTTCTAGGAGGGCCCGCCCCCGCGCTCCCACCGAGCCTGTTGACCCTCACGCGACGGGAGGATCTAGCGTCCGGGGTCATGAAGATCATCGTTCATGACACGGCGAGCGGGATGCTCGCGATGTTCCGGCGTCCGATGGCCGAACGCAGGGACGCCCTGAGGGAGTTGTACCGTCCACTGGAGGGCGCGATGAGCGCGGTGATGGGCGAGGTCGACCTGGTCGCGATGCACGAGCGCCTGGGCGGCGGCTGCCGGCTCGACCGGGAGGACGACCGGTACCTGCCCGCCGTGCGGCGGATGCGCGAGGCGGGCGTCTGGCAGCGGGTCGAGGAGACGCTCGCCGCCGCGTGGGAGCGGATCGACGGCGCGGTGCCCGGCGTCGCGCACGCCGACACCGTGCACGTCGTCCTGGTGCTCGGCGACCCCGACGACGAGCACCTCACCGTCCGCAGCAGCGGCTACCTCGGCATGGGCGGGATCCCGGGCGCGATCCAGCTGGTCATGTGGCCCACCGAGACCGCCCTGGCCAGGATCGGCCACGCGGCGGCCCACGAGCTCCACCACAACGTGCGCTACGCCAACGTGGCCTGGAACCCGATGACCGTCACCGTCGGCGAGCAGGTCGTCGCCGAGGGGCTGGCCGAGGCCTTCGTCCGGGAGCTGGCCGGCGAGCGGGCCATGGGCCCGTGGGCCACGACGCTGACCGGCGAGGAGCTGGAACGCGCCTACCGGAAGGTCACCGCCGGGATCGACGTCGCCGGGATGGCGAACCTGCCCCCGTACGTGCACGGCGACGCGACGGCGCGGATCCTGGGCTGCGAGCCGGTCGGGCTGCCGGACTTCGCCGGGTACGCGGCCGGGCTGCGGATCGCGGACGCCCATCTGGCCGCCACCGGGCTGACCGCCGCCGCGAGCGTCGCGCTGCCCGCGCGGGAGGTCCTCACCAACGCGGGCGTGCCGACGACCGCCTGACCGGGCCGACGCTCCGAGCGTTCCAGGGCGGCGGAGTGGGAAGTCGGCGGGTCCGACTTCCCACTCCAGCGGCGGGTCAGCCCGGGATCCGGGCCCCGATGCCGTCGAGGACGAAGCCGAGGCCGGTCCGGAAGGTCCGGTCGGCGTCCAGGTGGGGGCCGTCGTGCACGACCGCGGCCAGCGCGGGGAACCGGCCGGTGGCGAAGGTCCGCCGCAGATACGGCCCGAGGGCGGCCTGCCACTGCTCCGTGTCCATCCCGCTGGTCCGCTCGGCACGCCGCTCGGTGACCTCCCGGCGCACCGCGCCGACCACGTACGCGGTGACCGCGCCGATCGCGGGAACCGCGACCTCCAGGTCGACACCGCCCATCGCCGCCGCCACCGTCTCCCCGCAGGCCAGCGTGTGCGGCCCGAGCTGCGGCCGCCCACCGATCAGGTCGGCGAACCACTCGTGGCGCTGGGCGGCCCCCCGGGTGGCGTCGGCGAGGGAGTGCAGCACCTCCCGCCAGCCGTCGCCGGACGGACGGATCTCGGCGTAGACCTGGTCGACCATCAGGTCGAGCAGCTCCTCCTTGGTGTCGATGTAGCCGTACAGCCGCATCGGCCCGACGCCCAGCACGGCCGCGACCTTGCGCAGCGACACCGCCTCCAGCCCGTCCGCGTCGGCCAGCCGGATCGCCGACCGCACGATCCGCTCCCGGCTCAGCGGGGCCGGCACCGGCCGCTCCGGCGGCTCGGGCCTCTCCCACACCAACATGCCATCACCCTACAGGGGTTGAGCGATACAGTGTATCGACCGATACAGCGGATCGCCGGGGGGCACCCATGACCATGAACATCGCCATCGTCGGAGCCGGCCTCGGCGGCCTGCTCCTGGCCCGCGTGCTGCACGTGAACGGCATCGACGCCGTCGTCTACGAGCGCGAGGCCTCGCGCGGCGCACGCGCACAGGGCGGCATGCTCGACCTGCACGCCGGGACCGGGCAGCAGGCGCTGCGCACCGCCGGTCTGATCGAACGGTTCCACACGATCGCCCGGGCCTCGGGCCAGGACATGCGCCTCCTCCAACCGGACGGCACCCTGCTGTGGCAGGAGGACACGCCGGACGACGCCCCGCTCGACCGCCCGGAGGTCGACCGCGCCGATCTGCGCAAGCTCCTGCTGGACGCCCTCCCGGAGCACACGGTGCGCTGGGGGCGCGCGTTCGAGTCCGCCGACGACGGCCGGCTGCGCTTCGCCGACGGCGGCAGCAGCGCCGCGCACGACCTGCTGGTCGGCGCCGACGGTGCGGACTCCCGGGTGCGCAGGCTGCTCAGCGACGCCCGGCCCGTGCACACCGGTCAGAACGTCGTCGAGCTCGGCATCCCCGACGTCGACCGCACCCACCCCGACCTCGCGGCGATGGTGGGGCGCGGCAACTACTGGGTGCTCGGCGACGGCCAGTCCCTGGCGGCACAGCGGAACGGCGACGGCCGCGTCCGCGTCTACCTCGGCTTCTACGACACCGGTGAGGACTGGTTCGCCGGCAGCGGGATCCCGTTCGACGACCCGGCCGCCGCCCGGGCACGGCTGATCGAGCTGTTCACCGGCTGGCATCCACGGTTCGCCGCGCTGATCGCGGCCTGCGACGACACGGTCCTGCCCCGGCCGATCACCACGCTCCCGGTCGGCCTGACCTGGCCGTCGACACCGGGCGTCACGCTGCTCGGCGACGCCGCGCACCTGATGCCCCCGGTGGGACAGGGCGCCAACATGGCACTGCTGGACGGCGCGCGGCTCGGCCTCGCCCTCGCCGCGCACCGGGACGACATCCCCGCCGCCGTCGCGGAGTACGAACGCGAGATGTTCGAGCGCACCGCTGCCGCCGGCCGGCAGTCCGCGCGGATCCAGGAGCTGCTGGCCTCGCCAGACGCCGCTCGCAAGATGCTCGCGTTCTTCCAACCCGCCTGAAGGCGAACGGCGGTGGAGTGGGAAGTCGGAGGGGCCGACTTCCCACTCCGGGGTTCAGTGGGGTGTGGCGGTGGAGGTGGCGGGACGGGGGGCGGGGTGGCGGTGGTCGCCGTGGTGGCGGGTGGTGAGGGGGTAGGCCCACGCCAGGAGGGCGAGGAGCAGCACGAACGGGAGCACGGTGCAGAGCGCGGCGCCGCCGGCGACGGCGGGCGGCGGTGCGCTATCGCGGGGTTCAGCGGGCATCGGTGAGGTCGAGTTCGGCCCAGACGGTCTTGGCGTTGGGGTGGCGGGGAACGGTGCCCCAGCGGTCGGCGAGGGCGTCGATCAGCACCAGGCCCCGGCCGGACTGCGCGTCCGAGGCGCTGCGGGCGGTCGGCAGGACCGGGAGGACGGGCAGGCGGTCGCCCCGGCAGTCCGAGACCTCGATCCGCAGGGTGGCGCCCCGGCGCACAAGGGTGGTGAGGCGGAGGTGCAGCTCGAATCCGCGCCCCGCAACGCGACCGTGCCTGATCGCGTTCGACGCCAACTCCGCAACGATGATCAGAGCGGAGTGGAAGGGCTCACCGAACGCGGAATCGACTCCCCAGAGGGCGAGTTGGCGTCTCGTCACGGCGCGGCAGAGGCAGGCTCCTTTGGGTGTGGCGTCGAGTGTGATGGTGTGGCGGCGGGGGTTGTCGAGCGGAATTTCGGTCGTCATGGAGAAAATCGTGGCGGCCCGGACGTACGCTGACCACGAGTCCGGCGGGCACGGAGCGTGCTTGTGCGGACGCGGAGGGTCGGCCGGTCGGGGCGGCCCGGATCATTCGGTCGCATACACGTGTGAGCAGGGGTGATTCCCATGGTGAGTGGCGTCGAGCGCACGGTCTTCGACGACGGGGAGACGGCGGAGAACTCGGACGGGGTGGCCGAGTTCTACAGCGCGGTGGGGAAGTTGATGAAGATGTTCCGCGAGCGGGCGGGGCTGACGCAGCGGGAACTGGCCGACATCATCGGCTACAGCGAGGACATGCTCGGCGCGGTCGAGCGGGGGAAGCGGACGCCGAGAGTCGAGATCCTGACGAAGGTGGACGACGCGGTGGGCGCGGGCGGGGCGCTGAAGCTCATCGCGGACGACGTGATGAGGGCGAAGATCCGGGTGAGTGAGCGACACCCGGCATTCTCCAAGGCCTTCACGGCCGAGGAGTCGAAGGCGATCGAGATCCACGAGTACAACAGCCTGCAGATTCCCGGACTGCTGCAAACGGAGGCGCACGCACGGGCGCTGTACGACATGCGCAGGCCGTGGCTCTCCGTCGAGGAGGTCGACGGGTGGGTGGCCGCGCGCATGGCCCGGCAGGAAATCCTGAGCCGCTGGCCGTTGCCGCTCATGAGCTGGGTGATCGACGAGAGCGCCCTTCGTAGGCCGTTGGGCGGCCGGGACATCCACCAGGCCCAACTGCGCCACCTCCTCAAGGTCGCCGAGATCCGCGGCGTGGAACTCCAGGTCATGCCGCTCGATCGGACAGAGAACGCGGGCATGGGCGGTTCGTTCATCCTCCTCACGCCGAGCGGCCGCACACAGATCGCCTACGTCGAAGTGCAGCACGTGAACAGGCTGATCACGGATCCGGCCGAGGTCCGTAAGATGGCTGCACGGTACGGCACCCTGAGGGGTCAGGCGCTCACCATGAGGGAGTCCCTGACCCTGATCGAGCAGATTCTGGGAGAGCGGTAGGCATGGCCGAACTGGCGTGGTTCAAGAGCAGCCACAGCAGCAATGAGGGCGCCGCGTGCGTCGAGGTCGCCGAGACCCCCGGCACCGTCCACGTCCGTGACTCCAAGGACAAGAGCGGCCCGCAACTGGCCTTCGAGCCGGCCGCCTGGAAGGCGTTCGTGTCCTTCGCCGCGAACGCCGACGTCTGAAACACCACCCCACCGACGGCCCGCCGCTTCCCCAGCGGCGGGCCGTCGGCGCATCCTGAACCCATGACCGAGCCGACCTGGTTCAAGAGCAGCCACAGCAGCAACGAGGACGCCCAGTGCCTCGAAGTCGCCAAGACCCCCGACACCGTCCACGTCCGCGACTCCAAGGACAAGACCGGCCCCCAGCTCGCCTTCGACCCCGCCGCCTGGCAGGCGTTCGTGAACTTTGCCGCAAGCTACGACATCTGAGCTACCACCACGATGGCCCGCCGCTCCCCAGCGGCGGGCCATCTGCGTTCCCGGCACTCAAACGCCACCCCTGCCGACAAGAGACAGCTGGACGGCTTAGCCGACGGATTGATACGCCTTGAAAAGTTGCTGACCCCGCACCGCAGGGAGTACTCCTGGTAGCGAATCGACTACAGAACGGGGCGACCCGCCGAGGCGGATGTTCCACCTCAGCCGGGATTGCACAACCCGGACACCTGGTCGAGCTGTTGATCCCGTCAGTACCACCAGCGAATTGGAGCGCAGCACAGATGGCAACCGCACCGTGGGGTACCACCCGCATGGGGCCGTTCACGGCCACCGTCCCGGTCCCGAAGTACCTGCCCACCATCGACCCCGAGACGCAGGTCGCCGTGTTCGTGGACGAGCACGGCCGCACCATCGAGATGGGCGGTCACGGCACCAGCACGAGCGGCCTGACGCCCACCGCGACGACGCCCGGGGACAGGTCCAGCCCTGGTGGCGCAACTGACTCGGACAGCACCGAGTCGTACGACCAGGACCAGAGTTCCGACTGATGCGCGACAGCAGGTCGGTACTGGCGCTGACCAACCCCTACGACGTTGACAGCGGACGTGGTGCTGAGACTTCGCGCTACCGTCAAGACCTGATGACGTGACGCGCACACCGATCGAGGTACCCGCGTCGGTGACACGTGCGGTCGCGTCGTCTCTCGCCGAACTCCTCTTGCATTACGGCGCGTTCGACTTCGCCGTGACCACCGCAGGCGACTGGTACTTCCTCGAGTGCCATCCGCACGGCCAATGGGCGTGGCCAGCCGGCGCAGACCACCGCCGCCATCGCCCATGCTCTTGCCGACCAACTGGAGAAAGGCCCCGACACGTGAGCACATCGGCTCAGCTGCGCAGCGCCCTGACGGAAAGCCTCGCCGAGGACGGCACCCTCACCGGACCCGAGTGGCGCAGCGCGGCCGCCGCGGTTCCCCGCGAGCTGTTCACGGGGTCCTACTTCCTTCCGGTGGCGGGCACCCTGCCCACCAGCTACCGACCCGTCCGCGAAGGCGAGCCCGGGTGGCTGGAGGGTGTCTACTCCGACCAGACGCTGATCACCCAACTGGACGGGCGGGTCAGGCCCGACGACGTGACCGAGGACGCCGTGACCGGCTCCCCGTCGTCGTCGTCCACCCTGCCGTCCCTGGTGCTGCAGATGTGGCAGCAGCTCGGCACGGAGGCCGGTCACCGGGTGCTGGAGATCGGCACCGGAACCGGGTACTCGACCGCCCTCGGCGCGCACCGCCTCGGGGACGCCAACCTGACCAGCATCGAGTACGACCCGGTGGTCGGCGGGGCTGCCGCCACGGCGCTCAAGGCGGCCGGGTTCGCGCCCCGGCTATTCATCGGTGACGGGCTGCGCGGCGCCCCACAGGATGGGCCGTACGACAGGCTCATTGCCACGTGCTCGGTCCGGTACATTCCCATGCCTTGGCTGCACCAGGTGAAGCCCGGCGGGAAAATCCTGGGCACCCTCTCCGGGTGGAGCTACGCCAACGCCCTCGCGCTGCTCGACGTGACCGGCCCCGGAGAGGCCGCGGGCCGGTTCCTCCCCGGGTACACGAGCTTCATGATCGCCCGGCCGCACGACCGGCCGCCGCGCGCGACGCTGGCCCTGCTGCCCGGGGAGGAGCGTCCAAGTCAGATCGACCCCGCGAAGCTCGACGACTGGACCGGAGGTTGGATCGCGCAGCTCGCGGCTCCCTCGGCCGAGCGCATGGGAGCGGGAGCCGAACAGATCCTCTGGGACGTGGCCACCGGTTCGCAGGCGCGGACCACGCCCAACCCTGACGGTGGGTGGACAGTCGTCCAACGCGGTCCCGTCCGCCTGTGGGACCGGGTGGAACGGGCCGTGCAGCGCTGGCAGGCCGCCAACGAGCCGCACCAGGAACGGTTCGGGATCACGGTCTCGGCCGCCGGACAGCGGGTCTGGCTCGGCACCGAGGCCGGGCCGGGCTGGAGCCTGCCCATCTGACGTGATCGATCCATGCGGGTGCACGCCGACCGCGCCGCCCGGGCGTGCGCCGCCGTGGCAACCCGGCCCACCACCGAGTGCCTACGGCACGGGACGGGGACGGTGACGGCCAAGGCCGTCCAGCGCGGCTCCGGTTGGGCCCCCTCCCCCAACCGCGCGCGTGGGAAGTCGGCCGGCCCGACTTCCCACGCGCGGACCTACGAGGCAGATGCCCTCACCTACGAGCAGGAGAGCGGGGCGAGGCCGCCACTGGTGAACACGTAGCTGACCGATCGCTTGTCCGGTCCCGGATAGGAGACGACCACGGCGCTCCCGTGGCTGTTGGTTCCGCCGTACTTCGGCGTGATCTGCGTGTAGGCGCGTCCGCGCAGATCGGCGGCCCAGGTCGCGGTGGGATCGGTCCAGGTGATCACGTCTCCGGCGACGTGGACCCAGTCGATGGCATCCCCCTCGACCACCGTCACCGGCGCCGGCCACCCCGCCCTCCAGGCGTACAGGTTCTTGTTGCCCGCTCCGGTCCACGCCCAGGTGGTTCCGTCGCTCGCCGAGGCCGGCGAGCCGTCGGCGGCGGCCAGCGCCTCGGGGAGGCTGCTCGGCGCGCCCTGCTCGGTGACCCCGGTGAGCTTGGTGGGGGTGTCGATGGCGAAGGCCTCCGGCCAGACCAGCGTGTCCCCGGCGAAGAACGAGGGCGCCATGCGCCCGGTGTGCACGATCCGGTCGCTCCCCGAGGCGAGATCGTAGAGATGGACCTGCCGCTGGACGTCGGCGAGCTTCTGGTCCTTGGACCCGTCGCTGAATCCCTGGACCCAGGTCGCCTTGCCGTTGTTGACCCACGGGTACAGGAACGGGCCGGGCACCGCGTTCCCGTCGGCGCCGACCTGGGTCCTGGCGATGCTCCTGGGCTCTCCGCCGGCCCGGGAGTCCCAGGCGAGCAGCTCCCACTTGGAGCCGACGTCGTTCGAGGCCAGGACGCTGAACACCAGCCAACGGCCGTCGAAGTCGGCCAGGCCGAGGCCGCCCTGGCCGGCGTTGGCGGCGGTGTAGACCGTGGTGCGCTCGCGCCCCTGGTCACGCACCCAGACCAGGGCCACCCGGCCGTCGTGCCGGCTGGCGGCGATCACCGAGGAGCCGTCGGGCGACACGGCCATCGGGTCCAGGGACTCGCCCGGCGCCGCCTGGAGGGCGCCGGCGGTCTGGGCCCGCTTCCAGGCGTCCGGGGTGTCCACCTTGCAGAACGGCTTGCCGGAATCGGCCGCGGGCAGCGAACCGGACGGCTGGGAGGACGCTGCGCTGTTCGGAGTCGGAGACCCTGCTGTCGCCTCGGACGTGCGCGGCGTCGACGAGCACCCGAAGGTGCCCGCCAGCGCCACGCCCACCGCTGCGATCAGCAGTCTCCTACCAGTTGTAACCACGGCCGCCCATGATCGTCACGAGGGTGCTGTTGGGCATTCCGCTCCGTGCCGGCACGCTGGACCACACGGTGGTCGCCGAGTCCAGGTAGGCCGCCCAGTCCCCGTCGTAGCCCTGGAACGGGAACCAGTGGTAGATCGTCGTGCCGCTGTTGGGGTGGCCGACGAGGTGCGGGCCGTTGTAGACCTCCATCGCGTTGCCGACCAGGGAGGCGCCGGCGTCGGTGTCGGCTATCAGGCGGCTCTTGAACGCGGCGACGTCCGAGCTGCTCGGGGAGTAGGGCAGGTCGACCCGGACGTACTGGAACCCGCCCGACTCGTCGTTCAGCTGCTTGCCCATCGCGTCCACGCCGGTACCGCCGTTGTTCGGCGAGATGCCGACCCAGTAGGCGAAGGTTCCCTGGTCGTACTTCCAGATCCCGCGCATGCCCAGGGCCATCACCAGCGTGGCGGGCCCGCAGTAGTTGTTGTACCACTGGCCCTGGTGGGTGTTCGCGAGCATGTTGGTGGTCGCGGTCGTCAGGGACTTGGGCTTGTTGGCCGCCATGTACGCCTCCTTCGAGGCGAGCTGGGCAGCGGTGGCGGGCGTGCCGCCCCAGCCGTCCTTGGACCTGTCGTTCCGGTCGTCGACGGCGGCCTTGGCCGCCCCGACCTCCTGCACGGACAGGGTGCCGTTCCCGACCGAGGGCGCGGACTGGGCCGCGGCGACCTCGGGACCGATGAGTCCGGCGATCACGAATGCGGCCAGCACCCCTGCCGTGGTGGCCTTCGCGGCAACTGCCATGATGTCTCCTTCGGATGATTGGTGGGCTGTGGGGACGGGCCTGCCGAGAATCCGTCGAAGGAATCCGGCCGTCGACCGTGTCCGAGTGCCCTGAGTGCTTGTCCACTCGGCCCGTCGGCCCGCCACCGACTCTTCCAGGCCCCGGCAGGCAGGTCGTTGGCGTGCAGTCCACAGTGCCTTGACGGAGAGTCGACTCGGTCGTCCTCGGCCACCCTGGGTGGATGTCGAATCACTCATCGACCGACGGAATCATCCCGTTCGGGCGCATACGGCCCACCCGGGAGGGGCCGGACCGAGGAAACCCTTGAACGGGCCGCACCGCTGGCTGTAAACACGTGGCCATGCTCCCTGAGACCACGTTCCGCAGTGCCGACCTGCCTCCCGCCGAACGCTTCGAGTGCTGGCGGGCCCTCATGTCGGAGACGCACGCACCGATGGAAATGCGGAGTGGGAACACCGCCGATTTCCAGGTGAACCAGCGGATCATTGCACTCGGCGAGATGACCGTCTATCCGCTGGAATGCGACCCCCTCACCTTCCTCCGCACGCCGAAGCTGATCGCGAGGTCCGACCCCGAGGCGTACCACCTTTCGCTCGTCAGACGCGGGGCCGGGGTGGTCACCTTAGGAAAGGACACCGTCGCGCACGGCGCATTCGAGTACCACACCAGCGACACCGGACGCCCGTTCGAGGTCGACACCGGCCTGGAGCCCTTCGAGATCACCGGAATCGAGATACCCAAGGCGCTCCTTCCGCTGCCCCCGCGCACCGCCGAGCAGGTCATCGGCAAACGCATCTCGGCCCGGGACGGCATGGGCGCCCTGCTGGCCACCTTCCTCACCCAGGTGACGAGGGACAGCCGCTCCTACCAGCCGGCCGACGCCCCACGCCTGGGCAACGTGCTCGCCAACCTGGTCGCCGCGCTCTTCGCCGGCGTCCTCGACGCCGACCGGTCCTTGACCCCCGAGACGCACCGACGCACCCTGACGCTCCGGATCATGGCCTTCGTCCGCGACAACGCCGACGACCCGGAGCTTGATGTCCCCGCGATCGCCGCCGCGCACCACATCTCCGTCAGCTACCTCCACCGCCTGTTCCAGCTGGAGGGAAGCGGCGCGACGGTCTCGGGCTTCCTGCAGCAACAACGACTCGCGCGAGCGCGCCGGGACCTGGCGGACCCGCTGAACCGGAGGGTGCCGGTGAAGGCCATCGCCGCCCAGCGGGGCTTCAGCCACGCGGCCGCCTTCAGCCGGGCGTTCCGCGACGCCTACGGCATGCCCCCCACGGACTTCCGGACGAAGTCCCTGCTCCCCTGACGCCGGCCGCGCCCCGCCGGGACGGCCCGGTGGCCCCGGTGGGGCACCTCGTCGCGTAGCGGAAGGTCACCGGAACCGCCTGCCGATCAGTGCCATGATCGGTTCGGTACGGGCGCGTTCACGACTGGAAGGTGATCACAGATGCTGCTTCGCGATGTCGGGCACGGCGACGTCGACGCCTACGTCCGGATGCGGTGCGACCCGCTCATGATGGCCGAGTTGGGCGGTCCGCAGCCCCGGGAGGGAATGGCGTCGAGGGTGGGCCGGGACATCGAGCGGGTGGCGGCGGGCACGGACTGGATCAAGATGATCGTGCCCGACGCGGCGGCGCCGGACGTGGTCGCCGGGGCCGTGAACCTGTGGATGCAGGGGAGCGGGGACGAGCGGACCACCGAGATCGGGTGGATGGTGCTGCCGGAGTTCCAGGGGCGGGGGCTGGGCAAGCGGGCGGTCCACACCCTGCTGGAGCAGGCCCGCGAGGACGGCCGGTGGGGGCTCGTGCACGCCTACCCGGCGACGACGAACGCCCCGTCCAACGGCATCTGCCGCACGCTGGGCTTCCGCCTCCTGGGCGAGCAGGACACGCCCTTCGGGGACCGGGTCATCCGGTCCAACCACTGGGTCCTGGACCCGCGCGGCGATCTGGCCTGAGCCCCGGGCGGTGGCGCGGCGGTCAGCCAGCACGGGCGCGCAGGTGGGCGCTGCGGCCCTTCACCTGCCCGGCCGACCGCACCCACCCGTTCAGACCGCCCGCCGCTCCTCCGCGGCGGGCGGTCTCCGGGCTAGACGCCGGTCTCGTACGTGACCCAGGTCGTGCGCTCGGCAAGGGTGTTGTACAGCGCCTGGGCCTGGTGGTTGTCCTCGGCGGTCACCCACTGCACGAACGTCCGCCCCTCGGCGGCGGCGAGTGCGCGCAGCTGCTCGATGAGCGCCCGTCCGACGCCCCGGCCGCGGACCTCGGGATCGGTGAACAGGTCGTCGAGGAAGAGGCCCGTCGTCCCGGTGTACGGGGAGGGGACGGGGCGGTGGTGCGCGAATCCGACGACGGCTCCGTCGACCTCCGCGACGAGGGCGTCGCACTCGTGCCCGGGATCCGTCAGCCAGGCCCAGGCGCGGGAGACGACCTCCTCGGACTCCTCCAGCCGGTAGAACGCGCGGTACTGGCGGAACAGCACGCGCCAGCGGGCTTCGTCGGCTGCGGCGAGGGGGCGGACGGTCGGGGAGTTCGTGCTCATGTGGTGCTCTTTCCTTACGTGGTGCTTGATCGGTGCGCGGGCGGCTTTCCGGTGAGGTCCGGCGCGTTATGCGCGGACGGCGGACAGGGACCGCTTCTGCCGGCCCTCCCCGTCGAAGTTCTCGGGCGAGAGCCACTGCCGCAGCGCCCCGCCGACCTGCGGCCACTCGGTGTCGACGACGGAGTACCAGGCGGTGTCGCGGCTGCGGCCCTTGTAGACCACGGCCTGGCGGAAGATCCCCTCGAAGGTGAAGCCCAGCCGCAGGGCCGCCCTGCGCGAGGGCTCGTTGAGGCTGTCGCACTTCCACTCGTAGCGGCGGTAGCCGAGCTCGTCGAAGGCGTAGGACATCAGCAGGAACTGGGCCTCCGTGGACAGCGGGGTCCGCTTCAGCAGCGGGGAGAAGGTCACGCTGCCGACCTCGACGACGCCGTTGGACGGGTCCTGGCGCATCAGGGCGAGGGTGCCGACGGCCCGGCCGGTGCGCGGGTCGACGACCGCGTACTGCAGGGGGTCGTCCGCCCGCGTCTCCGCCGTCACGTGGGCGCGGTAGTCGGCCGGGCCGTCGAACGGGCCGGACGTCATGTACGTCCAGTCCGCGCCGTCCGCCGCGAGGGCGTAGGCGGCGTACAGGTCGTCGGCGTGACGGTCCGCGTCCAGGGGTTCCACCCGGCAGAAGCGGCCTTCGAGGGTGACCCGGGCGGGCGCCGGGCGGGCCGTCCAGCCGGGCAGGGGGTGGCCGACGGGCTGGCCGTATTCGTTGGGACGTGCGGACATGTTCTTCTCCTGGTGTGCCGGTCCTTCCAGGCTAGGGAACCGCGTGGACCCTCGATAAGGTCCACGGTACGGTCGTTCCATGGAGCCACGACGTGAGACCCTCGGGCCGCAGCTCGACTTCCTGCTCCACGAACCGCTGTCCCGCACGCGCGGCGGGGACTCCCTGCAGAAGCAGCTGCTGCACCGCCTGCGGGCGGCCGTGCTCGACGGCCGGCTCCCGGCGGGCAGCCGCCTGCCGGGCTCGCGCGCCCTGGCCGAGGGCCTCGGGGTGTCACGCAACACCGTGACGCTCGTCTACGACGTGCTGGGCACGGAGGGCTACATCGAGCCCAGCCGGCAGGGCACCCGGGTCGCCGCACTGGCCCGCCCCGAACCGGCGGACCGCGCGTACCCCGCCCCGGCCACCCTGGGGCGGCGTGCCGCGCGGATCCGCAACCGCGACCCCGGCGGCGTCGACTCCTTCGCCTTCGCCTCGGGCGTCCCCGCGCTGGCCCAGTTCCCCCTCCCGGCCTGGCGACGCTCCCTGGACCGGGTGCTCCAGCGGGGCGGGACGGAGCTGCTGGGGTACGGCCCGCCGCGCGGCGAACCGGCCCTGCGGACGGCCGTCCTGCGCCACCTCGCGCTCGCCCGCGGCATGCGCTGCGCCCCGGAGCAGGTCGTCATCACCGAAGGGGCACAGGAGGCGCTCTCGCTGTGCGTGCGGCTGGTCACCGACCCGGGGGACACCGCCTGGGTCGAGGACCCGGGCTACCGGGGCGCGCAGACGGCGCTCGCCGGCGGCGACCTGACCGTCGTCCCCGTCCCAGTCGACGGGGACGGCCTGCGGACCTCCGCGTCCGACTGGACGGACCGCCCGCCGCGCCTCGTCTGCACCACCCCCGCGCACCAGTACCCGACGGGCGCGGTCCTCACCGCGGCCCGACGCCTCGACCTGATCGAGAAGTGCCGCCTGCACGGCGCCTGGATCGTCGAGGACGACTACGACAGCGAGTTCCGCCACAGCGGCGAACCCCTCACCTGCATGCAGGGCCTGACACCCGCCGCGCCCGTGTTCTACGTCGGCACCTTCAGCAAGACCCTCTTCCCCTCCCTGCGGCTGGGGTTCCTCGTGCTGCCCGAGCAACTGGTCGACCGGGCGGCGCCGGTCGTGGACGAGCTGCTGCGCGGCGGGCACCGTCACGAGCAACTCGCCCTCGCGCACTTCATGGAGAGCGGCCAGTACGGCCGGCACCTCGCCCGCATGCGCCGCCTCTACCGCCGCCGGCGCGACGCGCTCAGGGCGGCCCTGGTCGAACACTTCGACGTGCCCCACACCGTGACCGGCGGGGACAGCGGGATGCACCTGACCGTACGGCTGCCGCCGGACGTCCCCGACCGGGCCCTCGCCCACGCCGCCCGCCGCCACCGACTGGCCCCCCGGCCGCTGTCCCCGCACTCCCTGAACCCCGACACCGCCCCCAACGGACTCGTCCTGGGGTACGGCAACACCCCCGAATCGGCGTTCGCCCCCGGCCTGCGTCAACTCTCTTACCTGGCGCGGGCCTTGGACTGACCTCCAGGTCCCGGAACATCGACGGTTTCGCTACGGCTTCATGCGTTCCGCTCCCCCGCCGACGGCTTCCCTGGGACCATTCCCGCAGGGGGTTGCCATGAACGCTCGGATCAGGAAGACCACGCCTCCGGGCCGGTTCCGGCCCTCCGGAACCGTCTCCCGCCGACTGATACCGGCCCTGCTCGTCCTGGCAGGACTGGCCACCACCGCTCTCGGCTTCGCCTGGTTCGCCGACGCCGACATGCGGATGAACGCCTACCGCGCCGCCCCGCCGTGCAGCACGGCGGAGGCGCACGGGCCCGACGCACGCTGCGTGCGGCACGAGCCGGGCACCGTGACGGCCAAGGCCGTCCACCGCGGCTCCGGCCCCTCCGCCGACGACCCCGAGAAGGAGCACAAGCTGACCGTGGCGCGCGAGGCGGCTCCCACCCGCAGCTACGAGGTCGGCAGGGCCCTCTACGAGGACGTGGAGATCGGCGCGACCGTCGACCTGACGGTCTTCCGGGGGCGGGTGGCCGCGATCGCCTACCGGGGGCACCACATCGACACCCCGCGCCCGTCCATCACGGTCTACTTCGGAACGGTCCTCCTGGTCGGCCTGGGGGCCGCACTCACCTCCCACGGCCTGTCCTGGCCCCGCCTGGGCCCGAGCCCGGCCCGGTTCGCCACCGTCGGCGGTGCCGCCGCCGGCCTGGCCTTCCTCAGCGGCATGGCCTTCATGTGGCTGCCCCTGTCGTCCGGCCTCCTCCTCGCCCTCCCCGTCCTCCTCTGGCTGATCGTGACCGCCACCGCCACGGCGATCACCTGGAACGACTGACCCCGGCGGATGCGGAACCCCTGCAGAAGGCGGCTGTCGGCCGCCTACTTCGGTCGGCTCAACGTGGCGGTCGCGTCGAGGCTGACGATCGGCAGGCCCACCTCGTACGACACGCCGATGCCGCCGGCCAGCTCGGCGACGGCGTCCTTCAACTGCTTCGACGTCGTGCCTGCCTTCGTGGTGGCGATCCTGATGCCGGATCCGTCCGGGAGCATGGCGACGGAGTGCACGGGAGCCGGGAGCCTGTTCGACTTCGCCGCCTCGGCGATCAGATCGAGCACGGGGTCGACCTCCTGGCCGCTGTCAGGCGGCTTGGGCGTGAAGGTGGCCGGTGGCGGGGTCGAACGGACCGACGGACAACAGAAGTTCCCGGATGCGCAGGCCCAGGTGCAGGGTGGTGCGGTCCGCGCCGTTGTTGAGGTCGAGGCCGGTGATCTCCTGGATCTGCCGCAGTCGGTAGTACAGCGAGGTGCGGTGGACCCGGAGTGCTTCGGCCGTCCTGGGCATCGATCCGGCGTGGTCGAGGAAGCACCGCAGGGTCGCCTCCAGCCGAGGCCCGTTGCTCGATTCCAGCAGGGTGCGCAGCGGCCTCGGGAGCAGTGACTCGTTCAGGGCGTGGTCCGGCAGTTGCAGCAGCACGGCGAACTCGCCGAGGTCGTCCCAGGAGCCGATGCCCCCCAGTCCGGGCATCCGGCGCGCCGCACGCACCGCGACGAGCGCCTGCTCGTAGGAGGTCCGCGCGCCGGTGAGGCCCGTCTGGTGGGCGCCGATGCCGATGACGGGGTCGGCCGAGGCGCCCAGCCGGGTGCCGAGGGCGTCCAGGAGGCGTGCGGACTGCTCGCGGAGGGCGTCCTGGGTCAGTGGCCGGTCGGCGAGCTGGAGCAGGACGGCCCGGTGCGACGAGACCGCGAAGGCGGCGCTCACCGACCGGGTGCGGCCGAGTCCCTCCAGGGCCCGGTGGAGCGCGGTGGTCACCTGCCCGGCGGGCAGCTGGGAACGTTTCACCTGCACGACGCCGACCACCGCGTGGGGCGCGTCCGGGAGCAGCGCGTCGTCGAGCAGCCGCTGCCGGGACTCGGCGCGCGTGGCGGCGTCCGGGCCCAGCAGCGACAGCAGGAGCTCCCGGTGCCCGGTCCGCTCCTCCTCGGCCGCGAGGCGGTCGGCGTACAGCTGGCCGACGACGGCGGGCGTCGCCCGGGCGATGGCCCCGGTCTCCTCCGGCGTCAGGCGGCCCTCCGGCGCGATGACGGTCAGCAGGCCGAAGAAGTGGCCGCGCTCGCGCAGCGGCACGCAGTAGCGGGGAAGCAGGCCGAGATCGTCCCGGCCGTCGAGGTACCCCGGCTTCGACCACCGCGCGACGCCCCGGTCCAGGACGTGACGCGCGACCTCGCCGCAGGCCTCTCCGTGCAGCAGGCTGTGGACGCGGACCGGGTCCGCGTCGTCGAAGTGGCGGCTGGAGCAGAAACGCCTGACCGAGGGGTCGACCAGGGTCACGGACCGCCGGAGCGACTCCGCGAGGTCCTCGATCAGCGCCTGCAGCGCGGTACTGCAGCCGGGGGCTCGCAGCCACCGTTCGGTCATGGCGGTCCCCGTTCGCGCTCGCTGTCCCGTTCGTTCTCAGGACACGCTGGCACCACCGCGATGCCCCACGGTGCACGGTTCTTGTCCCTGTCCGCAGCGTCCGCGGCGTCCGGGGCGGCGCGCGGCGGCGCTCACCCTCGTGGCGGGGACGTCACCGTGCCGCGGAGCCGCCGCCACTCGCTCGGGGACACCCCGTGGGCCGACCGGAAGCGGCGGCTGAAGTGGCTCGGGCTGCTGAACCCGCAGCGGGCGGAGACGGCGGCGACGGTCAGCCGGTCGTACCGCGCGGAGGCGAGCATGCGCCGCGCCTTCCCGAGCCGCTCCTCGATGAGCCACTGCTCCAGGCTGATGCCCGCCCCGCCGAGCAGGGTGTAGAGGCGGCGGACCGAGACGGCGTGCTCCGCCGCGATCCGCTCCGGCGTCAGGTCACGGTCCGCCAGGTGGGCCCGCGCGTACGCCATGACCCGGGTGAGCAGGGTCTCGTCCATCGTCGACCTGACCTCGACGCTCTCCTCGGCGTGCGCGGCCGAGAGGAGCAGCGCGCGCACCAGTTCCGTGGTGGCGGACGCCAGGGCCTCCGCGCCGGGGTCGGCCTCCAGCCGGGCCGGATCGTGCCACAGGCCCCGCAGGTGCTGCAGCACCAGGCCGTGCAGCGGGCTGGCGCGCAAGCGCAGGGACGCCCGCTCCACCGTCTCCACCGGCACACCGAGGCGGTGCATGTCGAACATCAGGGCCTGGGAGGCGCCGTCCCCGGACCAGCCGTAGGTGCGGGGCGACAGCTCGTGGAAGACGCAGATGTCGTGGGAACCGAGGAGTTCCCGCCGGCCCGCGACCTCGGCCCGGTGGACGCCCAGGGGCTGGAGCGAGACCGAGACCACGGGGCTCTCCCGGTGGTGGCGGACGTGCTGGGCCGTCCGCCGGACCTCGAAGCCCGAGTTCCGGGTGGCGAAGAGGTCCAGCCCGCCGACCTGCCAGAGCTCCATGCGGGCGTGGATTCCGGCTTCCCCCTCCTCGTGGGCGATGTCGTTGGGCACCAACGAGTCGGTCAACGCATGACGGAACGCCTCCACGCGCTCACGCGGCGGAACGGTGTGGAGGTCGAGCAGCAGCACACTTTCTCCCAGGAAAGCCGGATTCGGACGGTCTGTCGCACCGGCCAACAGCGAGAACCCCGCACACCTTCCCGACCCC
The DNA here is from genome assembly GCF_040609255.1 of Kitasatospora sp. NPDC004723. Lineage (NCBI taxonomy): Bacteria > Bacillati > Actinomycetota > Actinomycetes > Kitasatosporales > Streptomycetaceae > Kitasatospora > Kitasatospora sp. NPDC004723. The sequence continues at coordinate 31,458 of NZ_JBEXJT010000021.1, forward strand.
CGCGCGCGAGCGCGTACGCGAGCGGCGCGGCCCCGCTACTGCAGCCACACTCCGTCCCGCATGATGACGCGCCCGCGCAGTTCCCGCTCGCCGCGCCAGGCCCGCACCGCGCTCGGGACCACCCGGATGTACAGATAGGGGCTCTCCTCCGTCCGTGGGTCCCACCCGAACTTCTCCAGGAAGCCCTCAGCCGCCGCCGCGGGAACCTCGTGGTCCGGGAAGCACTGCGCCTCGCCCTGGAGCATGACCACGTCGGCGGTGTCCGGCAGCGCGAGGCGCACGCGCGGCTCCTTGCGCACGTTCCGCACGGTCACGGACGTGGCACCGGTGCACACCCACACCGCCTGACCGTCCCACCGGAACCACAGCGGCACCTGGTGCGGCCCGTGGTCGGGGTGGGCCGTCGACACCCAGACGTCCCTCTCGGTGGCGAGCCGTTCCAGGGTTTCGCGCTGACGTTCCGCCGCCCCGCGGCGGACGATCTCCGTGCTTTCCATGAGGCCCGACCCTAGCCACGCGGACCCCCGGCCGCCTGCGGCGCAGGACCTGGTCCGGCTACTCCCCGCGACCGATCACCCCCTCGGCCATTGTGCTGACCTCAGCCGTCGAGGCCCCGGTCAGCAGACCGTGCCCGGGCGCGCCGCCGTTGCCCGCAGGAGGTCCCGCAGCAGGGCGAAGTCGACGGCCTCCGGCCGGCGGAAGCGCAGACACCCCTTGCCCGTGTTCGGGCCCGCCAGCCGCTCGGCGAACGCCTCCCGCACATCACTGCGCATCACGTAGAACGAGATGTACTGCTTCTGGCTCGCGAACGCGGCCTCGGCGACACCGTCCCGCTCGTACGCGGGCATTCCGTAGGCCATGACCTCGGTGAAGCCCGTCAGTTCCCGACGGCAAAGCCGCCGCAGTTCGGCCAGCACGGCTCGACGGTCCTCGGGCGCCTCGGCCAGGTAGTCGTCCACCGTTGCCGCGGAGCTTTGCACCATATTTCAATGATATGCCGAATTCTCCATCGGGTTCGGCCGCTGTTCAGCGGCGTGTGGCCCGGCCGATGATCTCCGACCAGAACCGGTCCCTACCGTCGTGGCCCACACCACTTCGGGAGCGAACATGCACGACATCCACGAGTCCGGGCACGAGTGCGGGTGCCCGCGGACCGCCGACCTCGACGGGGACGGGCCGGCGGCGGCGGGCCGGCGCCGGTTCCTGCGCGGGGCGGGCCTCCTCGGGGCCGGGGTCGGGACGGTGGGACTCGGCCTGCTCGGCGCGGGGCCCGCTCAGGCGGCCGAGCCCGGGGCGGACCCGGCGACGGCGGACGGTGCGGCGAAGCCGGCCAAGGCGGCGAAGGCGGAGAAGGCCAAGAAGGGGCGCTGGCAGCCGGACCCGGACGCCCGGCGGTTCACCGTCGTCGTCATGCCGGACACCCAGTACCTGTTCGACCAGGACCGGATCCACCCGGCGCCGGTGGAGGCGTCGATCCGCTACGTGCTCGACGGCGGGGTCAACCGGGAGGACGGCACGGACGACAACATCGTCTTCCTGGCCCACCTCGGCGACGTCACCGAGAACGGGCTGCCCGCCGAGTTCGCCGCCGTCTCCAAGGTGTTCGGCCGGCTGGACGACGCCGGCGCGGCCTACGGCGTGCTCGCCGGCAACCACGACGTGCGCTCCTCGACCGACGACCAGCGCGGCAGCACCCCGTACCTGGAGACCTTCGGCAAGGCGCGGGCCGCCCGCACCTCCGGGTACCACGGCTCCAGCCCGGACGGCTACAACACCTGCCACGTCTTCACGGCGGGCGGCCGGCCGTGGATGCTGCTCTCGCTGGACTGGCGGCTCTCGGACGCGGGCTTCGCCTGGGCCAACGCGGTGATCGCCGCCAACCCGAAGGTGCCGGTGATCCTGACCACCCACGACCTGGCGTACGCCGACGACGCCGGCCGGGCCGAGCTGTCGGGCTACGGCCGGAAGCTCTGGGACCGGCTGATCAGCGGCAACGACCAGATCTTCCTCACCGTCAACGGCCACTACTGGCCGCCCGGCCGTACCGTGCTGCGCAACAAGGCCGGCCACGACGTGCACGTCCACATCACCAACTACCAGGACCGCTACTACGGCGGCGCCGCGATGATCCGGGCGTACCGCTTCGACCTGGACCGGAACACCGTCGACGTGTCGACCTTCTCGCCGTGGATCCAGGAGATCGCGGCCGAGGAGCGCAACACCCTGGCGGCGCAGCAGGTCGAGCTGACCTCGGACGTGGACCGCTTCTCGCTCGCGATCGACTTCGACCGGCGCTTCGCGGGCTTCGCGCCCGTCCCCCAGCGCCCCGCGCGCCGGGCGGCCGAGCTGCTGGGCCGGGACACGGTGGCGTACTGGCGCTTCGACGGCGGTGGCGGTGACGGCACGGCCCTCGCCCCGCAGCAGGTCGTCAAGGACCTCACCGGGCAGGGCAACGACCTGCTGTGGCGCAGTTCCCCGGGCACCCCCGACGGCGCGCTCACCTGGTCCGCCGAGCACCACCCGGACCAGCCGGGCCACGGCAGCCTGCTGTTCAAGGGCACCCGGTCGCCGGTGCGCGGCAGCTACCTGGAGACCGCGCCCACCGCGCCGCTGAACCGGGAGACCTTCGAGCGCGGCTTCACCGTCGAGGCCTTCTGCAAGCTGCCCGCCGACTGGGACTCCGGGCAGAGCCGCTGGTCCGCCCTGCTCAGCCGGTGGGGGACGGCGAGCGAGGCGGGCCGCAGCGGCCCGGGCACGGACGCGGACGAGCCCGTCGTCACCCTCAGCCTCTCCGAGGCGCCCGCCCTGCAGTGGTGCGTCTACCCGCTCAACCAGACCGGGGCGTCGACCTGTTGGGGCCACCAGCTGCCCCTGGACCGGTGGTGGCACGTCGCGGTCGTCAACGACGGCAGGCTCAGCCGGATGTACGTCGACGGCTGCGAGGTGGCCCGCAACCCGTCGACCCCGGCCGTGGGGCTGGCCACGCTGGGCCGGCCGTGGATGCTGGGCGGCTACGCGTACGCGGGTGTGCTGGACAAGGTGTTCCACGGGCACATCGGCGACGTCCGGATCGTCAAGCGCGCCCTGCGGGTGCGGGAGTTCATGACCGCCTGAGGTCGGCCGCGGCCGTGGAGCGGGGAGCCGGCCGGCTCCCCGCTCCACGTGCCACCGGTCCTGCGGGCGGGGGCGGCGTTACGGTGCGGTCGGGCAGACGAGGGAGCCGACGACGGGCGGATCGGGGAACTCGCTGCCCTGGTAGGTGCCGTTCGAGCCGTACTCGTAGTAGAAGTAGTAGATGCGGAAGTCCATGCGGGCGCCGATGGTGCAGTCCGAGTCGGCCGTGAAGTGGTAGGGCAGGGTCACGGTACGGCTCTCACCGGGCGCGATGGGGACCGTCGGTGAGACCAGGTTGAAGCGGACCGTCATGGGCGCGACCTCGCACCAGCTCGCACCGGTGCACCCGGTGAACTCGCGGCGCGCGCCGGTGATCGGCGAGCCCGCCTCGGAGGCGACGAGCGTCGTGTAGAGGAAGGTGACCGGGCTGGTCTGCCGGTTGGTGAAGGTCACCGACAGCGCGCCGTTCTGGCCCGGCGTGAGCGTGGTGTCGTCCAGGCTCAGCGCGAAGGAGGGCGCCGACACGGGCGGGGCCGCGGCGAAGGCCTGTTGGCCGAAGCCCAGCAGGCTGAGGAACAACGTCAGTGCGGCGACGAGGCGCACACGCCTCATCGCCGAAGTGGGGGTAGACATGGTCGCCCAGCGTAGGCACGCGCATCCCGCCCGTCTGCCCCGCGCCCGGGAAACCGGCCATGATCGGCCGCGTACGCGCGCGTTCACGAGTGAAGGGGGGCTACGGATGCTGCTCCCGCGAAGGCGCCCGCCACATGCTCGGCCGTTCCGCCAACTCACCTGCTGGACATCAGCATTGAGTCGCCGTCAGATCGGTGAACGCGAATACGCCCCGAAGGGGTGGTTTGCAGCCGCACGGCTCAAGGATTCCGGGAATCGGGGACCACGATGGAGTCCGGCGCTTCGCTCTCGAAGCACCGGCCCACCAACCGATTCCCGGATTCCCGGATTACCCGTGCGAGGAACGATGAAGCTTCTGCGTGCCCTGTCGGTGGCGGCCTCGGCCGCCGTGCTGAGCACCCTCTCGCTGGCCGGTCAGACGGCCCCGGCCTCCGCCGCCGGCTCCTTCGTGGTCAGCGAGTCCCAGTTCAACCAGCTGTTCCCGAACCGGAACGGCTTCTACACCTACCGCGGCCTGGTCGACGCGCTCGGCGCCTACCCGAAGTTCGCGGCCACCGGCGACACCCCGACCCGCAAGCGCGAGGCGGCGGCGTTCCTCGCCAACGTCAGCCACGAGACCGGCGGCCTGAAGTTCGTCGTCGAGCAGAACACCGCCAACTACTCGCACTACTGCGACTCTTCGCAGTCGTACGGCTGTCCGGCCGGCCAGTCCGCCTACTACGGGCGCGGTCCGCTGCAGTTGAGCTGGAACTTCAACTACAAGGCGGCGGGCGACGCCCTCGGCATCGACCTGCTGCACAACCCCAACCTGGCCCAGAACGACCCGGCGGTGTCCTGGAAGACCGCGCTCTGGTTCTGGAACACCCAGAACGGCGCCGGCCGGATGACCGCGCACGACGCCATCGTCAACAACAAGGGCTTCGGCGAGACCATCCGCACCATCAACGGCGCGCTGGAGTGCGACGGCAAGAACCCCTCCCAGCGCGACGACCGGATCAACCTCTTCAAGAAGTTCGTCGGCACCCTCGGCACCGACATCGGCGGCGGCAACCTCTCCTGCTGACGCACCGGCCGACGCATGACCGGGAGGCCGAGCCCACCGGCCTCCCGGTCATGCCCGCCAGTGCACGAAGGTCGGCGGCGAGCAGTCCCACAGCTCCCCCGCGATGCTGATCGGCCAGGACTCCCACCCGTCGAAGTCCTCCTGGACGATGCGCCGGAGGAACTCGACCATGCCGAACGGGTGGAGCACGAAGGCCGGGGTCGTGTGCCGGCCGAGGACCAGGACGGGCCACCGGTCAGGGTCGCCGTCGTCGGTCAGCCAGCAGAGGATGTCCGCGCCGGCGGTGACCCCCCAGGCGAGGATCCGGGCCGGGTCGACGTCGAGCGCGGCCCGGCCGCCCTCGGCCTCCCAGCCGAAGCGGGCGTTCTCGGTCTCCTCCTCCAGGTCCCCGCCCCCGCTCATGCCCTCCTCGGGGAGGGGGAGCAGGACGAAGGCCTGGCCGTTGATCGAGCCGCTGCCGTAGAGGGCCATGAAGGCCTTGTAGTCGGCGGGGAACCGGACGGCCCAGCGCGCCTCGGCCGCCGCCCAGTCGACCTCCTCGTCGGCGCCGCGCTCCGGCGACATGATCCGGGCGAGCGCGGCGAGGCCGGGGTGCTCCACGTGCGTGTTCCTTTCCTTCGGCCGTAGGAGATCACCTTAGCGACCGGGGCGCGATGGACAGCGGGAGACCGCGGACGCTTGCCGGGCGGACGATCCGTCGGCGTCCGATCGGCCCCTCGGCGGAGGTTCGGATTCGATTCCCCCGCGAAGGACCGCCCTTGGCCGCCGAGGCCGCGAGCAGCGGAAACGTCCGCCGGGTCGCGGCGGCGGGTCGGCGGGTGGCGGTGAACGAGAGCTGCGATTCCTGAACAACGGTAAATGGCCGACGAGTTGGATGGTGTGCGATCTCCCCGTGAAGCAGCGCCGCGGGCGCCGGTGCGCAGCGTGAAGCCTCGGGCACCGTCCGCAGTCACTCGAGCCCCAGGAGTCCACCCGGATAGCGCCGACCCCGTTCACATGTCAACCACACAACCTTGAAGCGACATCCTCAACAACCATTGTGGCTCCGCAGTCCCGGCGGGTAGAGTCCCGGTCCGCCGAGTACCGAACACGTGCTCGCACGGCATTCTTTGGGGCGGGCATGACAAATAACCGCAACATCAACGGGGCCACTTCCGACCTGATTGACGCGTTCACGGAAACCGTGCGCCGATATCCCGCACACCCGGCGATCGTCCACCACGGACAGAGTCTCAATTATCGCCAACTGCACGAATCGGCAAGCAGTTTGGCCACACGCATCGGCACCGGGCCGGGTGTGGTGGCGGTTCCGGCGACGCATACGCCGGACACCGTCATCGGCCTGCTCGGCATCCTGGCCGCCGGCGGGGCGTACTGCCCCGTCGACCCGGCGTTCCCGCCGCAACGGCAGCGCGAGATGCTGGCGGCGGTCGGGTGCCGAACGGCGCTCGGGCTCGATCCCGAACTGCTGCCGGAGACCGCCGAGTTACCTCGATTAGCCGAGACCTCCCGGGACGGCACGGAACACCCGGGGCGGCCGGCCTATCTGCTCTTCACGTCGGGCTCGACCGGGCAGCCGAAACCCGTCGTCACACCGCGACGGGCGATCTCCGCCGCCGTCGGCTCGCTGCGCACACTCTTCGGCCTCACCCCCGAGGACCGGGTGCTCCAGTTCGCCTCGCTGAACTGGGACACCTGCTTCGAGGAGATCCTGCCGACCCTCACCACCGGCGCCGCACTGGTCCTGGACCGCGAGGCGCACAGCGGGTCGTTCCCGCGCTTCCTGCGGATGATCGAGCGCGAGCGGATCACCGTGCTCGACCTGCCCACCGCCTTCTGGCACGAGCTCGTCCTGCACCTCGCCGAGGAGGGCGCCGGGCTGCCCGGTTGCGTGCGGCTGGTGGTGATCGGCGGCGAGCCGGCCGGCCCGGCGCGGCTGGCCGACTGGGCCGCCCTCGACACCGGACGGGTCCGGCTGCTCAACACCTACGGCTCCACCGAGACCACGCTGATCACCCATGCCGTCGACCTACACGGACCGCTGGCCGCCGTCCGGGACCGGCCCTGGGCGGCCGGCGACCGGGTGCCGATCGGCCGGGCACTGCCCCATGTACACGAACGGATCGACGAGCGCGGCGAGTTGCTGATCGGCGGACCGGCGGTGGCGCTCGGCTACCTCGGCCTGCCGGAGGCCACCGCGGCCCGGTTCACCGAGGACGCCGAGGGCGTGCGCTGGTACCGCACCGGCGACCGGGTGAGCCGGGCACCGGACGGCGTGCTGACCCACCAGGGCCGGATGGACGGCGAGCTCAAGGTCCGCGGGATCCGGGTCGACCCGGCCGAGGTGGAGGCGCACATCGGCGGGCACCCGGGCGTGCAGGCGGTGGCGGTGACGGGGGCGACCGTCGCCGGGCGCTCCGCGCTCGTCGCGTACGTGGTCCCGCGCGCCGGGACGGCGGCCGGGACGCTGGACGCCGAGGTCCGCGCCCACCTGCGGGACCGGGTGCCCGGCCACCTCGTGCCCAGCCGGATCACCGTCGTACCGGAGCTGGTGCTCACGGCGAGCGGCAAGGTCGACCGGGCCGCCTCGCACCGCCGCCACTCGGCACCGGCACCCGCCTCCCCGTAACGCTTCCACCCTCACGCGCCCCGGGCCCGCGCGCACCCAACGGCCCACCACCCTCACGCGGTACCGCCCCGGCGCGCCGCGACCCCGACGGTCCCTAGGAGACCCCGTTGAGCAGCGTAGACACCACCCCCGCCGACACCGAGGGCGTGACGGCGATCTTCCGTCGCGTCCTGGAGACCGAGGACGTCACGGCGGACTCCGACTTCTTCCTCCTCGGCGGCGACTCCCTCATCGCCACCCGCGTGCTGAGCGCCCTGGCCCGGACGTACGGCGTCGAGCTGTCCTTCGAGGACTTCGTGCTCGCGCCCACCCCGGCCGGCCTCGTCGCGCTGATCGCGGGCGTCAGATGACCGGCGGCAGAGCGCGCTCCGCGGTCGTCGTCGGCGCCGGACTGGCGGGCCTGACCGCCGCCGAGGGGCTGGCGGCCCGCGGGGTGGACGTCACCGTGCTGGAGGCCCGCGAGCGGGTCGGCGGGCGTACGCACGGGATCGAGGTCGCCCCCGACGCCTGGATCGACGCGGGCGCCGCCTACCTCGGCGCAAGACACACCGAACTCCTCGATCTCATCAAGGAGTTGGAACTCCACACCACGCCGACCACGATGCTCGGCGCGAGCCGCTTCGCGCTGGGAAGCCACCAGGACGGCGAACACGCCACCCGGGACGGCCGGTTCCCGCCGCTCAACGCGGTGGCGCTCGGCGACCTCTTCGACCACCTCGCCGAACTGACCGCCGTCGTCCGCCCGGAGGCGCCCTGGCTCACCCCGGACGCCGAGCGGCTGGACAGCCTCACCGCCGCCGAGTGGGCCGAGCAGTACCTCGACCACCCGGACGCCCGGCTGTTCTTCCCGCTCTTCCTGGGCGAGATGATGGCCGCCGACCCGGCCGAGGTCTCGGTCCTGCACATGGCCTTCTACCTGCGCTCCGGCGGCGGCCTGCGCTATCTCAACGCCTTCGAGGGCGGCGCCCAGCAGGACCGGATCGCGGGCGGCGCGCACCTGCTCTGCGAGCGGCTGGCCGGCCGGCTGGCCGAGCGGCACCACGGCGCCGTCCGGCTCGGCGAGGCGGTGCGCGCCGTCACCCAGGACGCCGACGCGGTCACCGTGCACACCGAGCGCGGCGCGACGTACCGGGCCGACGTCGCCGTGGTGGCCCTGCCGCCGCTGCTCGCCGACGCCCTGGACCTGGGACCCGAGCCGCCGGCCCGCCGGGCGGGCGAGCCGACCGGGCGCGGCTGCGCCGTCAAGGTCAACCTGGTCTACCCGTCGCCGGTCTGGCGCGAGCACGGGCTCTCCGGCTGGTCGGTCAACGCGGAGGGCCCGCTGCTCTCCACGGTGGACGACTCACCGGCCGGCTCGGCGGTCGGGGTGCTCACCGGCTTCGTCACCGGCGCCGAGGCGCACCGCTACGCCGCCCTCGGGCCGGGCGAGCAGCGCGCCGCCGCGGTCGCGCAGGCCGCCCGGCTGTTCCCGATGCTGCCCGAGCCAATCGGCTTCCACGTCACCGACTGGGTCAACGAGCCCTACAGCAAGGGCTGTTACGCCGCACTCTTCGGGCCCGGCGACTGGCTGCGGCTCGGCCCGACGCTGACCGCGCCGCACGGCCGGGTGCACTGGGCCGGCACCGAGACCAGCACGGAGTTCTTCGGCCTGCTGGAGGGCGCGATCCGCTCCGGCCACCGGGTCGTCGCGGAGATCCTCGACGGCGAGGCCTGACCCGCCGTCCCGGCCGACACGGCACAACCGCAAGACGGCAAGACGGCAACCGCACCACCCACCACCGCTCCCCCCGCCGCCCGTGCTCCCGTTCCACAAGAACCGCGGGCCACCCCCCTCTCAGGAGACGCCATGAGCGACCCGAGTTCCGCCCTGAGCAGCACCCCGCCCACCCCGATCGCACCGCTCGCCGCCCGCGAGCGGCTGATGGCCGAACCCGGCCTCGGGGCGGGCAACTTCCTCGACCACGCCATCGCGGTGAACCCGAACCGCGCGGTCCCGTTCGCCTACAGCCACCACACCGACCACCGCGGCGCCGTCGTGCTGCGCGGCCACAGCCTGCTCGACCTGGCCGCGCAGCGCGACCGGTACGCCGCCTGGTACCACGCCAACGGCGTGCGCCCGGGCGAGCCGGTGGCCGTGGTGATCGCCGAGGGCCTGGAGCCGCTGCTGCACTTCCTCGCGCTCAGCGCGCTGGGCGCGGTCCCGGCCCTGGTCAACGACGCGATGCGGCACGATGTGCTGGTCCGCTACCTCAACCACGTCGGCGTGGTCGGCGTGGTGGCCGACGACACCACCCGGCTGGCCGCCGCCTACCGCGAGGACCCGCAGCGCCGCCCCCGGTTCCTCGCGCTCGCCGCCGAGGTCCGGGCCTTCGACGTGGAGGCCTCCGGTGCCCTGCCGGCGCAGTACCCGTACCGGCACGCGCCGGACGACGTGGTCGCGCTGATCCACTCCTCCGGCACCACCGGCACCCCGAAGTCCACCATGCTCGGACACCGCCAGTTCTGGGACGGCAAGCAGCCGCGCATGGTGCGCTTCCCCGCCGAGCCGTCCGACCGGCTGATGTCGCTGATGCCGCACACCCACGCGGGCGGCCTGAGCTACTTCCTCACCGCGACCCTGCTCGGCCTGCCGACCGTGGTGATGGCCGACTGGCGCCGGGCGGTGGTCGAGCCGGTGATGGAGGCCTTCCAGCCGACCATGGTCGCCTCCTTCCCCCGCACCTTCGTCGAACTCGCCACCGGAGATCTCCCGGTGAAGGGCGCCGCCAAGGTGCACTCCTGGTTCAACACCGGCGACAGCGCGCACTACGGGCACATCCGCCGCCTGGTCCGGCTCGGCGAGCGCCCGGCCGGGCTGATCCGGCCCTGGCTGCTGCCGCAGGAGAAGGCGGAGCAGCCCGCCCTGCCCGGTTCGCAGTTCGTCGACGGCCTGGGCTCCTCCGAGATGGGCATGGCGCTGTTCGGCCAGGTGACCACACCGGAGTCGGACCGCAACGACCGCTGCGTCGGCAAGCCGCTGGAGGTGGTGCGCCGGGCCGCCGTGCTGGACCAGGACGGCGCCGAGGTGCCGGACGGCACGGTCGGGCTGCTGGCGATCGACTCGCCCTCGCGCACACCCGGCTACTGGAACGACGGGCGGCTGACCGGCAGCTTCGAGCTGGCCGGGTACTGGCTGACCGGGGACGTCGCCCGGCGCGACACCGAGGGCCGGTTCTACCACCTGGACCGGACGGTGGACGTCATCGACACCGCGGTCGGCCCGGTCTACAGCCTGCCGATCGAGGAGGTGCTGCTGGCGGACTGCGCCGAGCTGGTGCGGGACTGCTCGGTGGTCGGTGTGCCCGGCGCCGCCGGAGAGGGCCAACGGCCCATCGCTGTCGTCCAGTTGCAGCAGGAAGCGGAATCGGCGACGGACCCGGAGGTGCTGGAGGCCGCCAACAAGGCGCTCGCCGGGGCCGGCCTGGCCGCGCTCGCCGCCGTCCGGATCGCCCGCACCGCGTCGGAGTTCCCGCTCGGGCCGACCGGCAAGGTGCTCAAGCGCGAACTGCGCACCCGCTTCGCCACCCTCTTCACCGGCCAGTAGCCCCCGGATGGACGACCGCCACGCTGCCGCCGCGCACCCCGCGCCCGCGCAGCCCTACCAGTACGTCCGCACACCCCTGGTGGAACCCGACTGGCGCCGGCTGCCCGGCTGGCGCGAGGTGACCGGGGCGCAGTGGCGCGACGCCCAGTGGCAGCGCGCCCACTGCGTCAAGAACACCCGCCAGCTGCGCGCCGTCGTCGGCGACTTGCTCACCCCCGAGTGCTACGCCCAACTCGACGCCGACCAGGCCGAGTTCGCGACCATGCCGCTGCTGGTACCACCGCAGATGCTCAACACCATGGCCGCGAACGCCCCGACCACCCCGGAGGAGTACACCGCCGCGTTCCTGGCCGACCCGGTCCGCCGCTACATGCTGCCGGTGCTCGCCGACCGGCTCCCGCACTGGCCCAGCCACCCCAAGGCCGAGCGCGACTCGCTGCACGAGGCCGAGATGTGGGTGACCGAGGGGCTCACCCACCGCTACCCCACCAAGGTGCTGGCCGAACTGGTCGCCACCTGCCCGCAGTACTGCGGCCACTGCACCCGGATGGACCTGGTCGGCACCTCCACGCCCCAGGTCGCCAAGACCCGTCTGACGCTGCGGCCGGAGCACCGCCAGGAGCAGATGCTCGACTACCTCAAGCGCACCCCGGCCGTGCGCGACGTGGTGGTCTCCGGCGGCGACCTCGCCAACGTGCCCTGGCCGCAGCTGGAGTCCTTCCTGCGCCGGCTGCTGGAGCTGGAGACGGTGCGCGACATCCGGCTCGCCAGCAAGGCGGTGGTCGGCCTGCCGCAGCACTGGCTGCAGCCGCGGGTGCTGGAGGGCGTGCACCGGATGGCCACGCTCGCCGCCGGCCGGGCCGTCAACCTCGCCGTGCACACCCACGCCAACCACGTCCGCTCGGTGACCCCGCTGGTAGCCGAGGCGGCCCGGGCGCTGCTCGACGCGGGCGTGCGGGACGTGCGCAACCAGGGCGTGCTGATGCGCCGGATCAACGACACCCCCGAGGACCTGCTGGACCTCTGCTTCGCCCTCCAGGGCGAGGCGAACATCCTGCCGTACTACTTCTACCTCTGCGACATGATCCCCAACGCCGAGCACTGGCGCACCAGCCTCCACCAGGCGCAGCGCCTGCAGGAGGCGATCATGGGCTACCTGCCCGGCTACGCCACCCCGCGCCTGGTCTGCGACGTGCCGCGGCTCGGCAAGCGCTGGGTGCACCAGGTGGTGGCCTACGACCGCGAGCGCGGCATCTCGTACTGGACGAAGAACTACCGCACCGGCCTGGAGGCCCGCGACGCGGGCGCCGCCCCGGCCGGGCACGACGCGCTGGACCGCCTCCACCCCTACTACGACCCGGTGGACACCCTCCCCGAGGCCGGCCGCCGCTGGTGGGCGGAGCGGGCCGGGCACCCCGCACCCCAGGAAGGAGCCGCACGGTGAACCCGTCCGCCCCGCAGGACCCCGCCCCGCACGACCCAGGCCCGCACGACCCAGGCCCGCTGCGCCGGATGTGCTGGATCTTCCCCGACCGCGAGTCCACCCGGACCACCGCGACCTGGCACCACTACTTCTGGGACCTCTACGCCGAGGTGGCCGAGGAGCTGGGCCTCACCTGGTGCCGGCACGCGCCGGACGCGGTCACCGTGGACGCCACCGACCCGGCCCGCCCGCTGGTGTACGTCGACGAGGAGCCGGTGACCCCGCAGGACACCCTGTTCATCACCGCGCTCTACTCGCTGCCGTACCAGTCGATGGACGTCTTCAACCAGTACGCGCTGTACGCGGTGCTGGAGCAGGCCGGCTTCTACCTGCCGTTCCCGCCGCACATCTCGCTGATCGGCAACGACAAGCTGGCCACCGTGCTGCACCTGGCCGGCTCCCCGGTCCCGCCGATCCCGTCGATCCGGATCGGCACCGGCCGGGACGTCGCCAAGCACCACTACGAGGTGGCGCTCGGCTCGCTGACCTACCCGGCGATCGTCAAGCCGGCCGGCTGGTGCGGCGGCGGCGGCATCAACCTGGCACGCGGCCCGGAGGACGTCCGCGGCCTGGCCAGCCTCGCCCAGGGCGGCGACACCACGCTGATCGCCCAGCCCTACCTCGGCGACGGCACCGTGGACTACCGCGTCTACGTGATCGACGGCAAGCCGTACGCGGCGCTGCGGCGGGTGCCCGAGCCCGGTTCGCCGGTGGCCAACGCCAGCCGCGGCGGCTCGATGGAGTTCCCGCCGGTACCGCCCGAACTCGCCGAGGCCACCGCCTACTTCGCCGAGAAGCTGGCGATCCCGTTCTTCTGCGTGGACTTCCTCTACGACGGCGAGCGGTACTGGTTCTCCGAGCTGGAGCCGGACGGCGTGATCGCCCCGGACTTCGACGACCCGGGCCGCACCCTGCAACGGGACATCACCCGGGCCCGCTTCACCGCCTACCGGGACGCCCACGCCAAGTGGCTCGCGAACCGCCCCCTGTCCCCCACCCTCCGATCGGACGCCCGATGACCGACGCCTTCTCCCTGCCACCCGAGGCGGCCGAGGCCCGACTGGCCGTCGCCACAAGGACGTTGGAGCTGCTGCGGACGGTGCCCGGGCTCGCCCCGCGCTACGCCGCGCACCCCGGCGGCCTGCGCACCCTGGACGAGCTGGCCGCCCTGCCGCCGCTGCTCAAGGACGAGCTGAACACCGCGCTCGCCCACCTGGAGCCGCGCAGCGCGACGGCCGCCACCTGGCTGTTCCAGAGCGGCGGCTCCACCGGCGCGCCCAAGGTCGGCTACGCGCCGACCGGCTTCTACATGGCCGGCGTCCAGGAGCACTGGCGGGCGCTGGACCGCGACGACGTGTTCGCCAACGCCTGGGGCGCGGGCCGGATGTGGGGCGCGCACTTCCTGGCCGCCGCGCTCGCCGACCGGGCCGGCTGCCGGGTGATCGCGCTCGGCTCGATCACCCGCGAGGAGTACCCGGACTGGCTGGGCTTCCTCGCCGACCGGGGCGTCACCGCGATCGGCGGCACCCCGAGCGTGCTGCGCCTGTGGTTCGCGCACGCCCGCGCCGCCGGCCTCAAGCTGCCCGCCCTGCACAAGGTGCTCTGGCTCGGCGAGGCCTGGCAGCCGCAGCTGGAGGAGGACCTCGCGGCCGTCGCACCGCAGGCCCGCCGCTGGGGCATGTTCGGCTCCACCGAGACCTGGGTGGTCGGCACCAATACGCCCGACTGCCCCGCCGACACCTTCCACCCGCTGCCCGACCAGCTGGTGCACGCGGGCCCGGACGGACTGCTGGACTTCACCACCCTCAACCCGGAGATGCTCAACCCGGTGCTGCGCTACCGCACCGGTGACGCGGGCGAGCTGACCGACTGCCCGTGCGGGCGCCCGGGCCGGGCGATGCGGGTGCTGGGGCGGCGCGACAACGTCGTCCAGGTGCGCGGCCTCGGCCTGCACGTGGACGAGCTGGTCGCCCGGGCCGAGCGCGAACCCGGCGTCTCCCGGGCCCAGGTGGTGATCACCGAGGACGGCGGCCGGGCCACCGGGGTGGACGTCCTGCTGCTGGCCGACCCGGACACGGCGGTGGACGCCGCCGCGCTGCGCGCCGAACTGCTCTCCGCCACCTTCACGTTGAGCACCGCCTTCCAGCACGACCCGGAGCACGTCACGGTCCGGGTGACGGACGCGCTGGTCAGCAACGACCGCACCGGCAAGACGGCCTCCCTGGTGGTGCGCGCGTCCACCGAGGCCGCGGCGGCCACCGACGGGGAGGCCTCGTGAAGCCGCGGCGCCCGGAGGACCTGGGGCGCGGCTTCAACCTGTTCTGGGCCGGCCAGACGGTCAGCGTGGTCGGCGACCGGATCACGGTGTTCGTCGTCCCCACCCTGATGATCTTCGTACTGCACGCCTCCGCGCTCCAGGTCGGCGTGGTGGCGATGGCCCAGTACCTCGGCATCCCGCTGCTCGGCCCGGTCGCGGGCGTGCTGGTCGACCGCTGGGACAAACGCCTCACCATGCTGGTCTGCGACCTGCTGCGGCTGGCCGCCGTCCTGGTGATCCCGCTCGCGTACTGGCTGGACTTCCTCTCCACCGCGCTGCTGTTCGGCTGCGTGGCGGTGATCAGCGGCGCGACCATCTTCTTCAACGTCGGTTATCTGATCGCCGTCCCCGCCGTGGTGCCCGAGGACCGGATGGTGCGCGCCTACTCCCGGCTGGAGGGCAGCAACTCGGTCTCCGAGGTGGCCGGGCCGTCGATCGCCGCCGGCCTGTACAGCGCGCTCGGGGTGGGCGCGCTGCTGGTGGACGCGGCCAGCTACCTGGTGTCCGCCGCCTGCTTCCGCTCGATGGGGCCGTGGGGCGAGCGGACCGTCGTCGAGGGCACCGTGTGGGAGCGGCTGACCGCGGGCTTCCGGATGAACTGGGCCGACCCGGTGCTGCGCCGGGTGGTGCTGGCGGCCGTCACGCTCAACTCCGGCGGGCCGGTCTTCGTCACGGTGCTGCCCGTGCTCGCCTACCGCGGCCTCGGCGTGTCGGTCGGCGTGCTCGGCGCGGCGATGTCGGTCGGCGCGGTGGGCGCGCTGATCGGCGCCGTGGTCGCCCCGCGGATCAGCGCGCGCCTCGGTCTGGGGCGGACGCTGGCCTGGTCGCTGCTGCTGCACTGCCTGGTCGGGCTGGGCGTGCTGGCCGCGCCCGCGCTGCCCGCCGGGCCGGTGATCGCGGTGACCATGGGCTGCTACGGCTTCTTCATGTCCTGCATCAACGTGTGCAGCGCGCCCACCCGGCAGTCGCGGATGTCCGCCGAGCACCAGGGCGTGATGCACGCGGCGTTCCGCACCGTCACCTGGGGCGTGATCCCGCTCGCCGCGCTGGTCGGCGGCCTGGCCGTGTCGGCGCTCACCGAGCCGCTGGGCATCCGGGACGCGGCCCGCTGGGTGATGGCCGGCGGCACGCTGCTGGCGGCCTGCTCCTTCCTGCCCGCGCTCGGCATCCAGCCCCGGATGGACGCCGCCGCCCGCGAGGAGCAGCAGCAGGCGGCGGACATCTCGGCGGAGCTGACGGAGAGCGCGTCATGAGCGGCGACGTCCTGCTGATCACCGGCTGCTCCTCGGGCATCGGCCTGGCGACCGCCGTGGCCGCCGCCCGCGCCGGGTTCACCACCGTCGCGACGCTGCGCGATCCGGCCCGCTCCGACGCCCTGCGCAAGGCCGCCGAGCAGGCCGGGGTCACCCTGGACGTCCGCCCGCTCGACGTCACCGACGCCGCCTCCGTCACCGCCTGCGTCGACGGCGTGGCCGCGGCGTACGGGCGGCTGGACGCGGTGGTCAACAACGCCGGGGTCTCCAACTTCGACCCCACCCTGGAGATGTCCACCGACGCCGCGCTGCGGGCCAACCTGGAGGTGAACTTCTTCGGCGTGATCGCCGTCAGCCGCGCCGCGCTGCCGCTGCTGCGCGCCTCCGGCGGGCGGCTGGTCAGCGTCGGCAGCGTGCACGGCGTGGTCGGCCAGCCGTTCAACGAGGCCTACTGCGCCGCCAAGTTCGCGGTCGAGGGCTTCATGGAGAGCCTGGCCCCGGTGGCCGCCGCGCACGGCGTGCGGGTCTCCGTCGTGGTGCCCGGCTTCGTGCCCGACACCGGGTTCGGGATCTTCCCCGACATCGACCGCCGCACCATCGCGGCGGCCTCCGGCCCGTACGCGCCGACCTTCGCCGACTACCTGGCCCAGGTCGCCGGCCAGGGCTGGGAGGCCGCCGGCCAGCCGGCCGCCGAGGTGGCCGAGGTGGTGGTGCGGACGCTGCGCGCCGAGCGCCCCGCCTTCCGCGTGCCCACCAACGCCTGGGCCGCCGACCATCTGGCCCACAAGCTCGCCGACCCCGACGGCTCGGCCGTCCAGGCCCTCGCCCGCGACTGGATCGGCCTTCCGGATTCTCACTGACACATCATCAGGAGCCCTGTCATGCCTGCCAAACCACTCCCCGAGCTGGTCGACTTCGCCCGCCGCAACTCCCCCTTCTACGCGGAGCTGTACCGCGACCTGCCGCCGCGGATCGAGCACCTCGCCCAGCTGCCGCTGATCGAGCAGACCGCCTTCTGGGCGGCCAACTCCTGGCCGGACAACCGCCTGCTCACCGGCCCGCTGACGGACGCCGGCGTCTACAAGACCGGCGGCACCTCCGGTGTCCCCAAGTTCTCCCCCTGGTCGCGCACCGAGCACACCGACTCGGTCAGCGCCTTCGGCGCGGGCCTGGTCCAGGCCGGCCTCAAGCCGGGCCACCGGGTCGCCAACCTGTTCTGGGCCGGCGAGCTGTACGGCGGGTTCCTCTACATCGAGAACGCCCTGCACCACGCGCCGGTCGAGAACGTCCGGCTGCCCGTCGGCGCCGCGCCCGAGGCGTACATCGCCGACCTGATCCACGACTTCGGCGTGGACGTGCTGGCCGGCGAGCCGATGAAGCTCAGCTCCGTCGCCGAGCACCTGGTCAAGGAGGGCAGGGTCGCCGAGCGGATCGAACTGCTGCTGTTCGGCGGGGACCTGCTCTTCGCGGACCTGCGCCCGATCCTCTCCCGGGCGTTCCCCAACGCGGCCGTCTCCTCGATCGGCTACGCCTCGGTGGACGCCGGCCTGGTCGGCGCGCCGGTGCCGGGGGACGACGTCCGGGTGCACGAGGCCTTCCCGAACCGGACGGTGGTGGAGCTGGTCGACGACACCACCGGCGAGCCGATCACCGAGCCCGGGACGCCCGGCCGGGTCGTGGTCACCAACCTGTTCCGCACCCTGATGCCGATCCTGCGCTACCCGACCGGCGACCGCGCCGAGTGGGTCGACGTGGAACGCGGGCGGTTCCGCCTGGTCGGCCGGTCCACCGAGGGCGCCCGGGTCGGCACGGTGGCGATGCCGACCGAGGAGATCCGGGCCGTCCTGCTCGCCCACGACCCGGAGCAGATCATCTCCGGCCTGCAGATGGTGCAGCGGCGCTGGGACGGCAAGGACGGACTGATCCTGCGGCTCGGGTACACCGAGGAGCCGCCGGCCGGGCTGGCCGAGCGGCTCGTCGAGGCGGTCTACCGGGCCCGCCCGCTCTACCCGGACGACGTGGCGGCCGGGGTGATCCACGACCTGGCGATCGAGTGGGTGCCGCGCTCGGAGCTGGTCACCAACCCGCGCACCGGCAAGCTCCAGCAGGTCATCGACGAGCGTCCGCCGGCCTGACCCGGGCGCCGCCCGGGCGGGTGTCCCCCGCCCGGGCGGACGTACCCGGCCCTCGTGGCCGTGCTCAGCCCGTGTGCGGCGCTCCGGCCAGCATCACACTCTGGCCGCGGAACTCCGCGATCACCTTTCCGGCCGCGTTGCGCACCGTCACGTCGTAGACGCCGGTGCGCCCGGAGCGGGTGCGCTCCACCGCCTCCGCGGTCAGTTCGTCCCCCACCGCCGCCGGCGCCAGGAACGTCACCTGCGCGCCCTGGGCGACCGTCACCGGGCCGTAGCTGTTGCAGGCGTAGGAGAAGGCCGCGTCGGCGAGCAGGAAGAGAAAGCCTCCGTGCGCGATGCCGTGGCCGTTCACCATCGCCGGGCCGACCGTCATCCGCATCACCGCGTGCCCGGTGGACACCTGGTCGAGCGCGATGCCGAGCCCCTGGCAGGTCCGGTCGCGCTGGTAGAGGGCGGCCATCCGGGACTGCGGCACGGAGGTCTCCGCCGACGCCCCGGAAGCCGCGACGGCCTCGGTGTCCACGCTCATGACGCCCTGCTTTCCCCGGGAACAGCCCGAAACGGTCGGTGTCGGTGTGCCGTGCGTGCGTATTGCACCCGCATTACACCGAGGCCCGCGACGGGCTGTCAACGGCCTTCGGACGTGGACGGAAAGTCGGTCGGGGGAACTCAGAGCAGCCGCTTGATGTCGCCCCGGGCGCGGTAGAACGAGCCGCTGCCGGACTCCAGCACCTCCGCCACCAGGTACCGCGCGCCCGGCACCCGGATGTCCTTCGGGAACTGCACCCGGCGCAGCGGGTCGAAGCCCGGCGACACCACCCGCACCCGCAGCCGGGCGCCGTCCTGCACGCACTCCACCTCGATGCCGCCCGTCGCCGCCGCCGACCCGACCGTCACCGACTCGATCGCGGCGCCGGCCACCGCCGCCGTCCAGCCGCTGCCGTCCACCTCGGCGGCCTGCGGCAGCCGGCCCTCCTCGGCCGCGCGCACCGCCTGCTCGCTCGCGTCCAGGCAGACCAGCGAACCGTCCGTGGTCACCAGGTAGAGCCGGCCGTCGCGGTACTGCATGCTGTACGCCGAGCCGCAGCCGGTGCCGAGCTTCCACAGCCGGGTGCCGTCGGCCGCGAAGCAGTACACCGAGGAGTGGTTGTCGCCCGCGAACACGTAGCGGCCGTCGGGCGAGGCCGCGCAGGAGAACACCGCGGCGTCGCAGCGGTAGCGGGCCGCCTCGGAGCCGTCCGCCTTGCGCAGCCGGTGCACCGAGCCGCGCGAGGTGCCGGCGAACACCTCGTCGCGCTCCTGCCAGCCGAACAGGACCGCGCCGTCGGTCCCGGTGTGCCACACCGGCGCGCCGCCGCGCGAGGCGTAGCGGGCCACGCCGCGCGAGTGGCCGTGGTAGACGCCGTCGGCGTCGCAGCGCACCATCCAGCCGTCGGTGCCCTCGGCCTTGCGGCGCCACTGGAACTCGTCCTCGTGGTCGACGGTGGTGATACCGCCGCGCGCGTCGGCCACGCCGAGCACGCCGTCGTGGATGTCCAGCCAGTAGATGTCGACGTCCTCGGCTATCTCGTACGCCACCCGCGGCACCTTGCCGCCCAGGTCGTACACCTTGCCGTCGTCGCAGCCGGCGTAGATCCACCAGTCGTCGGCGACGATGCACTTGACGCCGTCGGGCAGGCCGTAGCGGCCGGTCACCTCGCCGTCGTGGGTGAGGGTGTAGACGTCGCCGCGCTCGTTGCCGACCCAGGCGTGCTCCTCGCCGACGAAGATGCCGAACGCCGCCGCGCCGGAGCGGAACCGCCACAGCACCGGCGCCTGGCGGGCCGTCGAGCGGGTGCTGACGATCGCCCGGCGGGTCACCGCCCGGTGCTGCCGTACCCCGCGCACCGCCGGGGCGTAGCCCTTGCGGACCTTCTCGCCGATCTTCTTGGCGGCGGCCGAGGCGGCCTTCTCCGGGGAGGGATAGCTGGTGGTCCTGGTCTGGCCGCTCTCGCCGATCCGCCCGTAGGTGATGGTGACGGCCGCCCCGCTGACCAGGACCTCGTAGAACTTGTGCGCGCTGCCGCTGTCCTCGGAGAGCTCCAGGTAGGTCGACTGCGCGTCGGTGGCGGTGGCTGACATGGCGTGGGCCCCTTCCGGGCACGGCGTGGCGTGGGCCGCTGGGTGTCTCGGTATCCGGCGACACCTCAGAACCTAGCCGCCGGTACCGACAACGGCGTCGCCGGGCCCCGCGGGCGCGGAGTCTGCCCGAAGGGGCCTTCCGCCGGGTCCGCCGCTCTGGCAGCATCGTCCGCTATCCGGTCACCAGGCACCGGAAGCGGAGGGAGCCGACGGATGCGGGACCCGGCGCCGCCCTCCGGGCTCCCGACGCACCCCGCGCGCCCCGGCCGGCGGCCCGCGCGGTGGGTGCGCACCCGGCTGCGGGCCGCGCCCTGGACGGCACTGCTCAACGCCGTGCTGGTGTTCGCGGTCGTGCTGCTCGCCACCGGCCTGCCCCGGGGCGTCGACCGCGGCGAGGACGCCGCGCTGCGCGACTTCCTGCGCGACCGCGGCATCGGCGCGACCAGCCTGGTCACCACCGCCGGGCTCCGCCAGGGCGACGACTCCGCCGAACTGGACGCCGTCGCCGAGCGGCTGACCGCCCACACCGGCGGGGAGTTCCGCGTCTCGGCGAGCGGACCGGTCTACGGCGTGCAGGGCAGGCAGGCCCGGACCCTCACCGACCCGCAGCTGTCCCGGCCCGACGGCCCGTCCCCCAAGCTGTCCCTGCGCCACCTCGCCGGCCTCGCCGAGCACACCGCCCTCGCCGAGGGCCGGTGGCCCGCGCCCGTCCCCACCGACCGGCCGCTCCAGATCGTGGTGTCGCGGACGACCGCCGAGAAGCTCAACGTCCGGGTCGGCGACGTGCTGACGGCCGAACCCCTCCCCCTCGCCCCGCCGTCCCCCGGCACGGAGGTGGTCGGCACCTTCGACGTCCACGACGAGGCCGACCCGTACTGGACGGACCTCGCCTGTCTGACCAGGCCCTGCCTCAGGATCCCCGACACCTACGAGCGGCTGCGGCTGTGGGAGGCCACCGGTCTGACCAGCGGCGACGACCTGTCCGGCCTCCAGCGGTGGGCGGACGGCGGACAGCTCTCCTGGCGGCTGCCGGTCGACACCGACGTGCTGCGCGCCGACCGGCTGGCACCGGCCGCGCGGGAGCTCGCGAGCTATCTGACCGGCCCCACCGCCGTCCGGCTCGCCGCCGGGACCGGCCGCTCCGACCTGCACACCTTCTCCTCCCTGCCCGAGCTGTTCGACCTGGCCACCGCCCGCCGGGACGCCGCCGCGCCCCTCGCGGCGATCGGCCCGGCCGGGCTGTCCGGCGTCGTGGTGGTGGTGCTGTGCCTGGCCGCCGCGCTGGCCGCCGACCGGCGCGGCCCCGAACTCCTGCTGCTCCAGGCCCGCGGCGGCTCCCGCCGGGGCGTGCTGCGGCGGCTGCTCGGCGAGGGCGCGGCCCTCGTACTGCCCGGGGCGGCGGCCGGAACACTGCTCGCCCTCCTGCTGCTGCCCGCCCCGCGCTGGGGCTCCGCCGTGCTCGCCGGCACGGCGGCCGCCGCCTTCGCGCTGCTCGCCTTCCCGGCCCGCGCGCTCGTGCTGCTCCACCCGCGCGCCCGGGCCCGGCAGCGCGCGCGGGCCCTGCCGGGCGCGCGACGCGGCGGCCCACGCCGGGTGGTCGGCGAGTTCGCCGTACTCGCCGTCACCGCCGCCGCCGTGGCCGAGGTCCGCCGGCGCGGCGCCGCCCCGCCCGGCGCCGGGATCGACCCACTGCTCGTCGCCGCCCCGCTGCTGGTCGCGCTCTGCACCGGCCTGCTGCTCGCCCGGCTGCAGCCGCCCCTGCTCGGCGCACTCGCCCGGGCGGTCGGCCGGCGGCGCGGCGCCGTCGGTTTCCTCGGGCTCGCCGGAGCGGCACGCGGATCGGGTCGCTCGGGCGGCTCGGGCGGCTCGGGCGGCTCGGGCGGCTCGGGCGGGAACCCCCGCCCGACCGTCCTGCCGGTGCTCGCGCTGCTGCTCGCCGTCACCACCGCCGGGTTCGGCGCGAACCTGCTCAACGCCGTCGACGCCGGCCGCACCCGCGAGTCCCGCCTCGCCACCGGTGGTGACGTCATGGTGAGCGCGCCCAAGGGCTTCGGCCTGGCGGCCTCCTTCACCGAGGCGGCCGGCCGACTGCCCGGCGTCCGCGCCGCCACCGCCGTCACCCTGCTCACCGACGCGGCCGTGCTGCGCCCCGGACAGCGCCACCTCACCATCAGCCTGATCGTGGTCGACCCGCCGGCCTACGCCGAGATCTCCCGCTCCCTCGGCCGCGGCGCCTTCGACCCGGCCCGGCTCGCCGCCCCCGACGGCCCCGTCTGGCCGGCCGGGCGCGACGTCCCCGTCCCCGCCCTCTACTCCCGCGGCCTGGTCGAGCAGCTCGGCGGCCACGCCGGGGCCGAACGGATCTACCTGACCAGCACCGGCGAACTGCGCGCCCAGTACGCGGGCACCGTCGACGCCACCCCCGCGCTGCGCGACTCCACTCACCCCTTCATCGTCCTGCCCGCCGGCCCCGCCACCGCCCGGGTGCCCGAACTGGCGGACCACGGCCACTGGTTCGCCGTCGGCGACCCCGACGAGGCGGCCGTCCGACGGCTGCTGCACGACCAGCCGGTCCACCCCCTGCTCGCCGACACCGCCAGGCTGAGCGGCGTCCCCTACGTCGGCCCGCACCCCGAGTCCGTCCCGGACGGCTACCTGCTGAAGACCGCCGCCGGCCTCACCGCCGCGCTCGCCGACGACCCGCTGCAACGGGCCGCCGCCCGGGCCTTCCTGGCCACCACCGCCGGCGCGGGCGCCTTCGCCCTGCTGGCCGCCCTGCTCACCCTGCTGCGCGCCGCCCCCGACCGCGCCGCCGCCCTCGCCCGGCTGCGCACCATGGGCCTGCGCCCGCGCCAGGGCCTGGCCCTCATCCTGGTCGAGGCCCTGCCGCAGACCCTGCTCGCGGCGGCCGGCGGCGTCCTCGCCTCCCTGGCCGCCACCGCCCTGCTCGGCCCCGCCCTCGACCTGTCCGCGCTGCTCGGCACCCCCGTCCCGCCGGGCGTGCCGCTCCGCCCCGCCGCCGTGCTGCCCCCGGCCCTCGCCCTCACCGCCCTGGTCGCGGCCGGCGTCCTCACCGAGGCCCTGCTGACCGGCCGCCGCCAGGTGACCACCGACCTCCGGGTCGGCGACGCGCCCTGACGGCGGCGCCCGCCCGGCCTCAGCCGATCTCGGCCAGGTACCCGCCGACCAGCTCCGGAGTGGCCAGCCAGGCGGCGTAATCGGCGGGCTCGGCGTAGGTGTTCGCCAGCCGCCTGGCCACCGCCTCGTGCTCGGCGGCGGCGGCGAACACCGCCTGGAGGTGGTCCGGCATCGTCAGCAGCGCCGCCGTCAGCGCCACCCCGTGCCGGGCGTGCCGCTCCCAGAACTCCTCGAAGACCTCGCTCATCCACGCCGCGGTGAACGGCCCGTCCCCGCGCTCGACGATCGCCCGCAGGTACGCGTCCGCCGCCCGCGCCGCGCTGTTGGCGCCCTGCCCGGTGATGGGATCGTTCACCACCACCGCGTCCCCGATCCCCCACACGGCCACCCCGTCACCGAGGTCCGCCACCGGCCGCCGCACCACCGGGGTGAGCGCGCCGTACAGCGAGCCGCCGGGGTCGGTGGGCTCGGCGGCGGTCCACAGCTCCGCCTCCCAGGGCAGGTACTCCCCCATCAGCTCCCGCATCCTGCCTAGCTGTTCGACACCGTCCGGCCGGTCGCCGAAACAGTCGAACGGGCTGCCCGGCAGCGCCTCCCACAGCAGGATGTCGCACGGCCCCGACAGCGTCAGCGCCGGCTGAAGGTACAACTCCCCCACCCCGGGCACCGCGTGCATCCGCGCCCGCGGCCCGGCCGCCGGATCCGGCGCCCCCACCCCGTGCGCGTACACCGCCGCCAGCCGTCGCTGCGGCGCGTCGAACGGCGAACGGGCGTCGTCCCGTTCGAAGATCCCGGCCAGCTCGCCGCGCCCCGCCGCGACCACCGTCAGATCGTGCGCCGCCGCCACCTCCCGCAGCCCGGCGAGGTCCAGCTCCCGGTACTCCACCCGCCCGCCGCGCTCCTCCACCAGCTCCAGCCAGCGCGCCATCTTCACCCGCTGGTCCACCGACTGCGCCGGCTCGTCCAGCGTCATGGTGAACTCCATGGCCCGCAGCCCGGGTTCGGGCACCAGCACGGCATCCACCGACCGCACCCCGGGCGCCTGCCCCTCCCACAGATCCAGCCCCGCCGCCCGCTCCACCCGCAACGCCGGCCCGAACATCGCCTGCGTCGACATCACCCGCCCACCCCGCACCTGCGCCGGCGTCCGCGCCGCCACCACCGTCACCTCGTACCCACCCACCCCCAACAACCCCAACCCCACCTGCAACCCCGCCTGCCCCGCCCCCACCACCGCGATCCGCCGCACCACGACACACCGTCCCTTCCCACAGGTCTACATGACGTCCGATCAGTTCTACCTCTTCTCCCCGACCACCGGACCAGAACACCAGCGGCCCCACCGGAAACCGGTGGGGCCGCTGAGCTCCCCGACTACGGAATCGCGTCGGCCACCTTCAACGACGACCGCACGGTCACCATCGCGGGTCAGTGGCTCGGTATCAAGGACAACCGCACGGACGCGGGAGCTCCCGTCGCAAGGAGGACCTTCCCCGGCTCAGGGGGGTGGCCACTTCTCCGATGAGCTGGGGCGGGTGATGAGCTCGGCGGGGAGTTCGAGGCCGGTGGTGGGGGTGGGCTCGCCGCGGACCTGGGCGAGGAGGCGGGTGACGAGGGCGGTGGCGATGGGGCGCAGGGGGAGGCGCAGGGAGGTGAGGGGTGGGCGGAGGTGGCGGGCGAGGGGGGTGTCGTGGAAACCGGTGACGGCGAGGTCGCGGCCGATGTGCAGGCCCTCGGTGCGGGCGGCCTCGTAGATGTCGAGGGCGGCGAGGTCGTTGTCGGCGGCGAGGGCGGTGGGGCGGTCGGGGTCGCGCAGCAGGGAACGCAGCTCGCCGTCGGCGGGCGGCGGGACGAGGGTCAGGCCGAGGCGGACCGCCTCGCGGTGGAAGCCCTCGCGGCGGGCGGCCAGCCAGGGCAGCGGGCCGGTCCCGCCGACGTAGCCGACCCGGCGGTGGCCGCGTTCGGCGAGGTGGCGGGCGGCCTCGGCGGTGGCGGCGGCGTTGTCGATGTCGACCCAGTGCTGCGGCAGGCCCGGCCCGGTGCGGCCGAAGGCGGCGAAGGGGATGCCGAGGCGGGCGGCGTGCACGGCGCGCGGGTCGTCCGGCAGGACGTCGGCGAGGACGAGGCCGTCGACCTGGCGGGCCGCCGTCACGGCGTCGATCACCGCCCTCGCGTGCTGCTCCCCCGCCGCCGGGCGCAGGAGCAGCACGTGGTGGCCCTCGGCGCCGGCGGCGTCGACCAGGGCTTCGAGGAAGCCGGCCATCAGCGGGTTGGGGTCGTGCGGGTCGTCGACCGGGGCGAGGTAGCCGATGGTGCGGCGCTCGCCGGTGCGCAGCGAGCGGGCGGACTGGTCGGGCCGGTAGCCGAGCCGGTCGATGGCGGCGGCGACCCGGGCCAGGGTGTCGGGGTGGACGCGCTGCGGGGCGTTGAGCGTGTTGGAGACGGTCTGCCGGGACACCCCGGCCGCGCGCGCGACGTCCGCCACGGTGGTGGCGCGGCGGGCCGGGCGCGGTGCCGGGGTGGTCATCGGCTCTCCTCGGAGGGGAGGGGCGGGGCCTCAGACCCGGCGGAGGGTCAGCAGGCCGCCCCGGGGGACGTGGACGGTGGCCCCGCCGTCGAGGTCGACGGTCGAGGTGTCGACGGTCCGGCCGCGGGCGTCCTGGACGGTGGCCTCCGCGGTGCCGCGGCCGCCGACCAGGCGGACGTCCGGGTCGGCGTCGGCATTGGCGACCAGCAGGTTACGCCACGTGCCGCCGGCCGCGACCGGCAGCGCCGTGTAGCGGCCGACGATCACCTCGCCGTCGCCGACGGCCGTCACCAGCGGGTAGCCGAGGTCGGGCCGGGCCGGGCGCAGCGCGCCGAGCTGCAGGGTGTCGACGTGGGCGCGGGCGACGCCCAGCCAGAAGGCGAGCGCCTCCCGCTGCCCGGCGTTCTGCGCGGCGAGGTCGACGGAGATCTGCGGGACGCCGAACAGGACGTTGATCAGGTGGCAGGCGACCTGCTCGGCCGTCTCGGTGGGGTGCCACATCAGCATGTCGGAGTGGACCGCGAGCGGCCCGGCGACCAGCCGGGTGTCGACGATGCGCTGGCGGTTCTCGTGCGGGCTGAGCGGGCAGTCGGTGGCCCGGACCATGGTGGCGTAGGGCCACAGGCCAGGGCTGACGTAGGGCTGGCGGTGTTCGATCATCGCCTCGGGGCGGGCGGCGTCGACCCGGCGGCGGATCTCGCCGAGCAGCAGGCGCAGGCCCTCGTCGACGGTGGCGCAGTCGGCCTCGGGGCCGGGGGCCGGCGGGTCCTGGACGCCGAACCAGTCGACGAAGTCGACCTTCAGCCCGTCCATGCCCCACTCCTCGGCGGCGCGGGCGAGGCGGTCGGCGAGGTGGGCGCGGACCTGCGGGTAGCGGGGGTCGACGACGACGGCGCCGAGGTGGCCGACGTCGGCGAGTGCGTACTGGGAGAGGGTGTCCCAGGCGGCGCTGTCCTTGCCGATGAAGGGGAGCGCGTACCAGAGGAGGTAGCGCACGCCGAGGTCGTGGACGCGGGCGACGTGTGCGGCGGTGTCGGGCAGCGAGTGGGGTTCCCAGTCGCCGCAGTGGGCGTAGCCGCGGGTGCGGTCGGTGGTCATCCAGCCGTCGTCGACGATGATCGTGTCGAGGCCGAGGTCCTTTCCGAGGGCGGCCTGGCGCTCGACGGCCTCGGGGGTGATGTTCTGGTGCAGCGCGTACCAGGTGGAGTAGGCGGGGCGGCGCGCGGCGTCGGGGACGTGCGCCGGGCGGTCGGCACCGGCGGCCCACCAGTCGGCGAGGTCGGCGAGGCTGTGGGCGAAGTGCCGGCCGGAGGTGTCGATGCGGACGGTGAGGCTGTCGGCGGCCTGGACCCAGAAGCGGAACTCCCCGGTCTCCTCGACGACCCCGGCGCTCGCCCGGGCGTCCTCGCGGTCGGCGGCGAAGGCGCAGAGGGTGGTGTCGCCGACGCCGACCAGGGCGGCGACGGGGGCGCCGCGGGAGAGGGTGGTGCGGCGCGGGGCGCTCCAGGCGGCGGGCAGCCAGCCGGTGCCGCGCGGCTCGGGGGTCCAGAAGGAGGTGGCACCGGTGCAGGGGGTGCGCCACTCGATCCGGACCTCGCCGCCGCTCTCCCGCTCCTCGGCGGTGACCTCGGCGGTGACCTCGATGACCTCCTCGGTGATGGTGCGCACGCTCGCGGTGCCGGTGACCAGCAGTTCCAGCCGGCCGGCGGGGAGGCCGGGCACGGCGAGCGGACGCGGGCGACCGGTGGTGGCGGTGGCGTGCGGCTCCCAGATCTCCGCGGCCTCGGTGGTCTCGGTGGTCTCGGTGGCTTCCGTGGCCTCCGCGGCTTCGACGGCCTCGGTGCCCTCGGCGTTTTCCGTCATGGTTCGGTTCAGCCTTTCGTGGCGCCGGCCAGCAGGCCGGAGATGAACTGCCGCTGGAGGACCAGGAAGAGGACCATCATCGGCAGGGTGGACAGCGCGGTTCCGGCGAGGATCGGGCCGTAGTCGGTATTGGTCTTCATGCCCTGGAGGGTGGCGAGCGCGACCGGCATGGTGTGCATCTCGGGGCTGCGCAGGGCGATCAGCGGCCAGACGAAGTTGTTCCACGAGCCGAGGAACAGGAAGATCCCGAGCGCCGCGAGCACCGGCCGCATGACCGGTACCACGACCCCGAACAGCACCCGCAGTTCGCCGGCGCCGTCGACCCGGGCGGCGTCGAGGAGTTCGTCGGGCATGCTGGAGAGCGCCTGGCGCATCAGGAAGATGGCGAACGGTACGCACAGGCCGGGCAGGATCAGGGCCTGGTAGCTGTCGAGCAGGCCGAAGGACATCATCATCTTGAACAGCGGGACGAGCATCACCTGGTCCGGCACGACCAGGGTCGACAGCAGGACGGCGAAGAGCACCGTGCGGCCGCGGAACCGGAACTTGGCGAAGGCGTAGCCGGCGAGCAGCGCCACGACGAGCGCGCCGACGGTCTGGATCCCGGACACCAGCAGGGAGTTGAGCACGACCCGACCGAGGCCGACCCGGTCCTGGAGGTGGCGGAGGTTCTCGCCGAGGTGGGAGCCGGGCAGCAGGTGCGGCGGCCAGGAGAAGATCTCGTTGTCGGTGAGGGTGGCGGAGACCACCAGCCAGTAGAACGGGGCGATGGACAGGCCGGTGACGGCGGCCAGCACCAGGGTCACCGGCCAGCCGCGCAGCCGGCGTCGTCCCGGGCGGGCGGCGGACGCCGCCGGCACGGCGGGGACCGCGGGGGTGACAGGCGTGACGGGCGTCATTCGCGTTCTCCCATCAGGCGCATCTGCACCGCGCCGAGCACCGAGACGATCAGGGTGAGCGCGTAGGCGATGGCGGAGGCGTAGCCGAAGTCGAAGTAGCGGAAGCCGTTGTCGTAGAGGTACATCGACACGGTGAGGGTCGCGTTGTCGGGGCCGCCGCGGGTGAGGACGTACGGCTCGTCGAACAGTTGCAGGGTGCCGATGCTGGAGAGCACGACGGTGAACAGCACCACCGGCCGCAGCGCGGGCAGCGTGACGGAGAAGAAGCGGCGCACCGGGCCGGCACCGTCGACCATCGCGGCCTCGTACAGCTCGCGCGGGATGCCCTGCAGCCCGGCCAGGTAGATGACGGCGTTGTAGCCGGTGTAGTGCCAGGTCAGCACGAGGACGACGGCCATCTGCGCCCAGAAGCCGTTGCCGAACCAGTCGACGCCGGACAGGCCGATCGCTTCGAGCGCCTTGTTGACGGCGCCGTTCTCCTTGTTGAGCAGGAAGGAGAACAGGATGCCGGTGGCGACCAGGCCGGTGACGGTGGGCATGAAGATGCCGAGCCGCCACACCACGCGCCAGCGGACCAGGGCGGCGTTGAGGCCGACCGCCATCAGCAGGGCGAGCCCGAGCATCACCGGGACCTGCACGACGAGGATCCGGGCGGTGTTGCCGAGCGCCGTCCAGAACAGCGGATCGTCCAGCAGACGGCGGTAGTTGGCGAGTCCGGCGCCTTGGGTGGCGCTGCCGGAGCCGGTGGTCAGCGACAGCAGCAGCGAGGAGACGATGGGGTAGGCCTTGAAGGTCCCGAACAGCACCAGCGCCGGCGCGAGCAGCAGGTAGGGCACGGCCCGGCGGCGCAGCCGGGCGCGCCGGACCTGCTTGCTCGGCGCGGCCGGTCGGGCGGCCACCGAGGGGGCGGCGGCGGTCACTTGATCTTGCGCCCGGTCTGCTGGGCGAGCTGCTTGGCGGCCTCCTGGAGCGCGTCGGCCGGGTCGGCGCCCTTGGTCAGCACCTTGGCCTGGGCGTCGCTGACGAGCTTGAGCGCGCGGGCGAAGTCGCCGGAGTAGTTGGTGGCGTCGCCGCCCTCGGAGAGCAGCTCGGTGAAGGTCTTCAGGACCGGCTGGCCGCCGTAGTAGGCGCTCGGCTCGTTGTAGACCGGGTCCTGGTAGGCGGCGGTGAGCGCGGGGAAGACGCTGCCGGCCTTGAACATCGCGTTGACGGCGTCGGGCCGGGTGAGCGCGTACTCGACGAACTTCCAGGCGGCGGCGCGGCGCGGGCTGGAGGAGGCGACGGCGAGGTGGGTGGAGTTGACCAGGGCGGTGCGCTTGCCGCCGGGGGTGACGGCCGGCGGCCGGGTGAGCCGCCAGTTGCCGCTGAGCTCGGGGAACTTGGTCTCGATGAAGTGCGCCGCCCAGGAGGGCTGCGGGCCGGCGCCGAGCTTGCTGTCCTTGATCTGGGCGCGCCAGGCGGTGGCGCCGGGCGTCTCGATGAGCAGGCCGGCCTCGTCGAGGCGCTTGACCAGGGTGAGGGCGCGCACGCACTCGGGCGAGGTGAGGGTGATGTCGCCCTGGAGGTCGAAGAAGAAGGCGCCCTGCTGCTGCATGAGGGACTGCAGGAAGTCCGTGTCGGGGCCGGGGGTGCCGGTCTTGTTGATGCCGACCAGGCCTACGCCGGGGTTGGCCGCCTTGAACGCGCCGGCGGCGGCGACCACGTCGTCCCAGGTCGCGAAGGTGGTCGGGTCGAGCCCGGCCTTGTCGAACATGTCCTTGCGGTAGAAGAAGCCCTGGGCGTTGACCTCCCAGGGCAGGGCGCGGGCCCGTCCGGACTTGTCGGTGACGACCGGCCACAGGCCGGGGGCGAACTTGTCCTTGTGGGCGTCGGCGCCGAGGGCGGAGAGGTCGGCGAGGCCGTTGGGGAACTTCTCCAGGTAGCCGGGCAGGTAGTCGCAGCCGATGTGCAGGACGTCGGCGAGTCCCTGGCCGCCGGCGGCCAGGCCGACGGTGATCTTGTCCCAGATGGCCGGGTTGCCGACGTCCTGGACGTCGACCTTGATGCCGGGGTTGTCCTTCTCGAAGAGGGGGACCACGCCGCGCAGGGCGTCGGCCGCGCTGGTCCAGGACCAGACGGTGATCGTACCGGTGGCGGCGTCCCCGCCCGAGGAGCCGGTGCCGTTCGAGCCGCCACAGGCGGAGAGGGCTCCACCGGCGGACAGGGCCAGCAGGCCGGCGCCGGAGGCGCGCAGCAGTTCGCGACGGGTGAGGTGTGACATGGCAGGCCTTTCCGAGGGGGGTGAAGGGCGGGTGGAACAGGGTCTGGGAGGTGGTCCGCTCAGGCGGCGCGGACCTCCTGCCGGGCGCGGTCGAGCACCTCGGCGAGCGGCACGGCGGCGAGGGGGTCGGTGCTGGCGTGCGGCGACAGCCGGATCCAGCCGGCGCGCAGGGTGGTGGCCAGGCCGGCGGCGGCCAGCGCGGCGTGGACGGCGGCGGGGTCGACGCCGGGCAGCCGCAGGCGGCCGATGCCGCTGCCGGGCTCCCCCGGCCTCCCCGGCCCGCCGTCGGTCTCGGCGCCGACGGCGCGGGCGGCGTCGAGCAGCCCGCCGAGCACCTCGGCGATCCGGGCCTCGATCCGGTCGGCGCCGGTGTCCCGCACCAGGGCGAGCGCCGCGCCCAGTGCGGCGACGGCGGGCCCGTCCGGGTTGGTGAGGGTGTGGGCGACGGCGCCGGGCCGGGGCGGGCACGGGTGGGCGGGCGCCTCGATCGGGTCCTGGACGCCGGACCAGCCACCGAGGCCGGGCCCGAGCCGTCCGGCCACCCGGTCGCGCACCATCAGCACGGCCGCGCCCCAGCCCGCCCGCAGCCACTTCTGACCGCCGGCGGCGAGCACGTCGGCGGCGTCGGCGGCGATTTCGACGGCGCCGAGGGCCTGGACGGCGTCGACCACCAGGACCCGGTCCGGGCCGATCAGCTCCTTCAGCCCGGCCAGCGGCGCCCGGAAGCCGGTGGCGGCGTCCACGGCGCAGACGGCGACGGCGCGCACCCGGTCGTCGAGATGGGCGCGGACGGTGTCCACGGTGAGCGGTCCGTCGATCTGACGGACCTTCAAGCCCCGGTTCTCCTCGGCGCGCAGCCAGGGATAGAGGGCGCCGGGGAAGTCCGTCCGCGCCATCAGGACGGTGCCGTCCGCACGACCGGGCGACTGCGCGAAGGCGTGCGCCGCGGCGAAGAGCCCGTGCGAGGTGGAGCTCACGAAGGCGACCTCGTGCGGCGCGCAGCCGAGCAGCCCGCCCGCCGTCCGGGCGGCCTCGGCCGTCTGCGCGTCGAGCTCGTCGAGCGCGGACCAGCCGTGCCGGTGAAGCCGGTCGGCCTCGCGGACGAGCACCCGGCGGACCGGCTCCGACACCGGTCCGAACCGGGCAAAGTCCAAGTAACCGAACGGTTCGGCGAACTGCGTCAGGTAATCACGCATAGCGCACTCCCCCACCTTTGGGGCGATTTGAACGTTCAAATCACACATAAACAAACAGAAGTAATCAACATCGAACGAGCGGGAGCCAGCAAACGCTCTTGGTCGAGCCCACGTCAAGACCCCTGCGCCCACAATCGGCAGGTCGAGACCCTCTCGTTACCCGCCGCCGTCCCCTGGCGGGCAACCTCTTGCGCAATGCAATTTGACATTACTATTTTACTCATCGACGGGTTGAGCGAATCCACGCAGAGCCCGTCGTGCTCACCCAACTCCCGTGCGACCCAGCGGCCCTGGCGCTCCCCCACGCCCTCGGCCCGAACCGCGCCCGGCGTCGCGCACCCCCACTCCCACAGGAGAACTGGTGTCAGCCACCCCACGTCTGCGCACAGTCCTGCTCTCCGCGGCCCTCGCCGCCACCCTCGCGGCCCCGCTCCTCCAGAGCGCCCAGGCCGCCACGCCCGGCCCCGCGGCCCCGGCCGCCTCGGCGCCGGTCGCCTCCACGCCCTCCACCTTCGGCGAGACGACCCGGGCCCACCACCCGGCCGGCCCGGCGGGCGAGGTCGCCCACGGGACCGCCTCCACCGGTCTCCCCGGCCCGCAGGGCGCGCCGGAGAACGCGAACCGCCAGTCGATCGCGACCGCCGGGCAGCCGGTCGCCGACCCGGACGGTGCGCCGACCCCGACCGCCCCCGCCACCCTCACCGCCGCCACCGGCTGTGACCTGGCCGTCTTCAGCGCGCTCTCCCCCACCGCCCTCGCCGACTTCCTGAGCGACCCGGCGCACGGCTACGACAACTGTCTGCTCCCCCTGCTCGGCAGCTGGCGGCCCGAACTCGCCAAGGTTCTCACCCAGGACCACGTGCGCACCGTCGCCGACCGGATCACCTCCCTCGCGCCGGACTTCGACAGCGCCAACACCCACAACCAGCGCGGGCTCTGGTACTTCCTGCACGTCGCCGTCTACTTCGACTTCGATCACGAGGAGCTCGACTTCGGCGACGACACCACCAAGGCCGCGATCAAGAGCGCCACCGCCGCATACCTCGCCAACCCGCACGTCTTCGAGCCGACCGAGCACGCCGGCAACGCCATGGGCGAGGTGTTCCAGGCCAACAGCGGCCCGGGGCTGCGTTCCGGCCTCCTCCCGCTCGGTGAGCGGGTGATGCGCCAGTACGCCACCTCCGGCAGCCCGTACATCGGCAACCGCGGGTGGAACTGGGCCCTCCAGTCCGCGCTCACCATCAACTACCAGGGCATCCGCAACGTCGTCGAGGACAAAGGAAGGTTCCAGGAAGCCGTCGCCGACAACCCCTCCTACCGGCAGGCGATCCGGGCGTTCGCCGGCTACGGCCACCTCAAGGGCACCGGCACCGAGTGGGCCGCCGGCGACGCGATGCTGGAGTTCGCCCGCCTCGGAAGCATCCCGGCACTCCTGCCCGAGGTGAAGGCCGACGCCGGCGCGGTCCTCACCGCCACCCGCGACAACTTCGGCCGCCTGAGCCCCGCGTGGGTCAACGCCGCCGTCCCGGTCAACGACTTCGGCCTCTGCCAGGCGTACGACGCCTGCCGGGCCGACCTGATGCGGCAGTTCTTCCCGAACACCTACAGCTACGACAACGGCACGCTCGTCGTCCGCACCGCCCTCGACAAGGCCACCGCCGACCAGCTCTACTACGCCACCAAGCAGGTCAAGGCCCAGTTCTTCCGCACCATCGGCACCGACCAGCCGCTCGCCGACGACACCCACCCCACCCTCACGGTGCAGCTGTACGACACCAAGAGCAACTACAAACTGCTGCAGAACCTGCTCTTCGGCGTCGGGGACGTCGACAACGGCGGCATGTTCATCGAGGAGCAGTCCACCTTCTACACCTACCAGCGCCTCAGCACCGAGTCCTACTTCAGCCTGGAGGAGCTCTTCCGGCACGAGTACACCCACTACCTCAACGCCCGCTGGGCCATCCCCGAGAGCGGCTACACCAAGCGCTGGCCGGCCGACACCACCTTCGCCATGAACGAGGGCACCGCCGAGTACTTCGCCGGCGCCACCGCCAAGGACGGCGTCAAGGCCCGCAAGTGGATGCTCAAAGAGATCAGCTGGGAGAAGCGCGACGGAAAGCCGCGCATGACGGTCGATCAGATCGTGCACGCCACACGGGACGTGGGCTTCCGCGTGTACCCGTACGCGGCCGTCTTCTTCAACCTGCTCGGCGAGAAGCACCCCGAGCAGCTGGCCGAGATGTACCGCCTGCTGCGCGCGGACGACCTCGACGGCTACAACGCCTGGCGCGACCGGATCGGCCGGGACGCCGGACTCCAGCGCGAGTACGACGACTACCTGGACACCGAGATCCCGCGCGCCGATGACCTCTACGTCCCGGCCACCGACTTCACCCCCAACGGCCGGCTCCGCTTCGCCTACGCCTACGAGGTGCAGGACGCCTTCGCCCGCGCCACCCAGAACACCCCGGTCTGCAAGGACAACGCCGACTGGAACAACACCGTGCGCTTCACCTGCACCGGCCGGATCACCGCCAACCTGAACAACACCCTGGACGCCGGCCGGATCCGCGAGTCGATGGCCGACACCGTCGACTACTACCTGCTCACCCGCGCCGGCGAGGCCGCCAACAACCTCGCCGACATGAACTGCTGGTTCGGCAAGGTCGACATCTGGCCCACCGGCCAGGCCGGCAGCGCCGACTACACCTGTGAGGGCCCGCTCCGCCGCTGACCGTCCTCCCGCGGGAGGACCCGGACCAGGGACGGCCGGGTCCTCCCGCGGGGCGACACGTTGTGGATCCAGCCGCCGGGACCGAGGACCAGGAGTTCTCCCCCCGGCTACCCGGCCGCGGGGACCGCCTGGTGGATGGCGGCGATGGTCGCGGCGGCGTCGAAGCCGAGCACCCGGTCGGGGCGGCCGGAGAGCAG
Organism: Kitasatospora sp. NPDC004723; assembly: GCF_040609255.1. Classification (NCBI taxonomy): domain Bacteria; kingdom Bacillati; phylum Actinomycetota; class Actinomycetes; order Kitasatosporales; family Streptomycetaceae; genus Kitasatospora; species Kitasatospora sp. NPDC004723. Next base: position 66,603 of record NZ_JBEXJT010000021.1, read on the forward strand.
GCCGGCGTAGAGCGGGCGGTAGTGGGCCACCTTGCGCGGGGTGCGGCCGTCGTTGCCGAAGGTGGCGATCAACTCGCCGCCACGGGCGGCGAATCCGGTCATGGCCGTGTGGTCGATCCAGACCTCCACCCCGGAGCGGCCGAACACCAGGCTGCTCTCCTTGCTGCTGGACCCGGTCAGCCAGCTGCTGCGCAGCCGCGCCGTGCCCACCGCACCCCGCGAGCGGAACTCCACGGTGCACCAGGCGCTCGCGCCGCCGTCCGCCGGCCGGACGGAGGTGAGCGCGGTGAGGTCGTCGACGAAGCGGGTGATCATGCTCAGCTGGTTCACCCCCGAGTCCGTCCAGCTGGACCCGTACGACGCGAAGGCCGCGGGCAGCCGCTGGGCGTACGGGTCGTAGAACGCCGAGGTGATGCCCGTGACCGGCCCCCACTCGGGGTGCGCGGCGAGCAGCTCCGCCGCCCATTCCACCTCCGGCGAGAAGGCGAAGTGGTGGGCGGTGAACAGCCGGCGCCAGACGTCGGCCCTCCCGTCCAGCTCACGCAGCTCCGCGAGCGCGGCCGGATCGTGGACGATGGGCTTCTCCACCAGCACCGTGGCCGCGGAGCGCAGCAGCGCCTCGGTCACCAGCTCGGCGTGCGTCACCGTCGGGGTGGCGAGCACGATCAGGTCCGGCTCGTGCGCGCCGAGCGCCCGGGCGAGCCCGTCGTAGTGCGGCGGCGGCGCGGCACCCCGGAACCCGGACGGCCCGACCGGCCGCGGATCGACGGTGAACTCCAGCGTCACGTCGTCCCGTTCGGCCAGCACCGTGAGGTGGGTCTCGGCGATGATGCCGACCCCGACCAGTCCGACGCGCACCGGATCCGCCATCCGCTCCGTCCTCCTCAGCCGTTCTGTCCCGCTCAGTGGACCCTACCCCGGCCGCGTCAGGAGCCGGCGAGCGCATCCACCAGCTCCTGGAGCCGGGCGTCGTCGACGGGCGTGCGGTGGGCGAGCTTGTTGCGTGCCTGCCGGAGCGTGCGCAGCCGGCCGAACTGCTCGTCGGTCAGGGTGATGTCCCGCTGCACCGCCGCGTGGTAGAGCTCGCCCAGCTCCAGGGAGGCCGCGTCCGGCGGTGCGCCCCTGGTGTCGCGCGGGGACTGCCGGGCGTAGGTGTCGACGAGCCGGGCGACGCCGCGCACCGCTATCCGCGGGAGGAGTTCGACGAAGCCGAGGCGGGCGTCGTCGATGAGCGGCAGGAGGACACGGTTCTGGGCCTGCCAGACCAGCTTGTCGAGCTCCGCGCCACCGGAGCCCCGCACACCGGAGCCGAGGCTGTGCCGGACCTGCCCCTCCCAGCTGTCCACCAGCCCCGCCGACCACGCCTCGCGCAGACCGTTCTCGGGCAGCGGTGCGTACGCCGCGGCGGGCGTGCCCCGCCCCTGGGAGCCCGGCTCGACGGCCCCGTCCGTGGGCCGGCACTCGCGCAGGGCGGACGCCAGGTCGCCGGTCCTGCCGCTCCAGGCCCTGGCCAGTTCCACCGCGAGTCCCAGATCGGGCCCGGCCGTCTGGACCACGGTCTCGCGGCGCAGGGCGTGCCGGATGAGCTTGGTCGGCGTCATGCGGCTGTGGGCGTGTCCGGAGGCCGGGTGCGGCATCGCGTCGGCCACCACGGTGGCCGTGTCGAGGTGGCTCCAGACCCCCCACCACCAGTGCGGCCGCGACACCGTCGCGTCGAGCAGCCCCACGGTGTCCTCCTCCAGGTCCTGCAGCCGGGAGGCCACCAGCAGCCGCGGACGGTCACTCGGCTTGAGGCCGGCCTCCTTCACGGCGGCCTGGAAGCGACGCACCAGCCGGGACACCGCGTACGGGTCCGCCTCCGTCCAGGCCCGCACGACGAGCACGGGCGCACCGCCGTCCGCGCCGCCGACCAGCTCGGAGACCAGGTCCCCGTCCAGACCGAGACTGCGGGCCAGCCGGGCGGCGACGTCGGTGTCCCGGTCGCCGGTGTCCCGATCGTCGGAGAGCCCGGCGTCGGGGATCGGGTCGCCGAGGACCGGCTCCTCGACGACGGGTGCGGGCGACAGACCCCCGGGCGCCTGGACACCCGTACCCGCGAAGACGCCGAACGGGTCCCAGCCCCCGAAGCCGTCGTCGATGTCGAGGGTGTCCTCGGACGAGTGGGCGGCCCACTCGCCCCCGCCGCCGTCCGGCTCCCAGGGATCCCGGGCGTGCGGCACCGCCGCGACCGGGGCCGGGCGCGGAGCCGTCCCCTTGCCCGGCGCCTCCACGGCGTGGTCCAGCCCGTGGACCACCTGCTCCACGGCCCGGTCGGCGCGCTCCGACTCCACCTCGGCGTCCGGGAACAGCCAGACGCAGCTCAGCCCGGCCCGCAGGTCGGCGAGCACCCTGGCGCAGTGGCGCCGTGCACCCGGCAGGTACCGGACCGCCTCCGGGGACAGCCCGCCGGCCGGATCGAGGAGCTCGGTCACGCCGACCCGCCCTGCGCACCCGCCACGGTCCTGAGCGCGCGGAAGGTGACGCTGTCCACGGTGAGGACCTCACCGTCGTCGTCGAGGACCCCGAGCGCCTCCAGGTCCGCCAGCAGTGCCTCGGCCTCGTCCAGGTCGTCGTCGAGCACGACGGCCAGGTCCTGCGGGATGGCGTGGACCCGGCCCTGCCGGTGCTCCTCCGGGCTGAACAGGTCGGCCCAGCCGGCCAGCTGCTCGACGTGGCGGTCGGAGAGGCCGACCCGCCGCAGGTGGTCACGGGCGAACTCCGGGTCGTCCGCCCGGGCCCGCACCAGGTCGAAGAGCCGCTCCCGGGGAGCGCCCTGGAGGTACTGGGCGATGGCCCACTCGACGAAGCCGGGCCAGCCGCCGGTCACCTCGATCAGGTTGCGCCGCTCCGGGGCCGAGACGAACGGCAGCTCCGGCCAGGCCCGCAGGCTGGTCGTGTTCCAGCGCCGCGGCTGCACCCGGGACACCTCCGGGAAGTCGGAGTGCAGCGCGGTCAACGGGTCGACGACGACCAGCGCGCGCCGGCGCGGGATCTCCTTGCCGTCCTCCTCCGACGCCGAGGTGTACTTGGCGAGTCGCTCGACGTCGGCCCGCACCTGCGCGACGGGGACGCCGCGCAGGTCGACGAAGAGCAGGTGCGGCGAGCGTTCCCGGGCCCACCTGGTGACCGCCTGGGTCAGTTCCGCGGACGCCACGGGCACCACCTGGCACGCGCGTCCGACGTGCTGCCCTGCGGCCTTGGCCAGGAAGTCGGCGCCGAGCGCCGCGGTGGCCGTGACCATCCCGGTGCGCCGGGAGAGCACGGCGTGCCACTGCTCGTCCGTCAGCGGGCTCATCCGCAGGATCTGCCGGCGGTCGCGGTCGCGGCCGATGGACCGGCGGGCGACGCGCGGGTTGTAGTCGTACTTCTGGGTGAACTCGCTGGTGTGCAGCTCCGCCTCCAGCTCGTCACGGGTGCCGAGCATGTTGACGAGGTTCGGGCTGCGCATGACGAAGCTGTTGCTCCGGCCCGGGAGCGGGAGGACCAGTCCGAGGCCCTCCATCTCCACCAGGTCGGTGCGGACCTCGTCCACGCCGTTCTGCTCCGGGAACCCGTCCGGCCAGACCCGGTGCGCCTCCTCCTGCAGCTCCTGCGGCGTGTAGCCGCGGGCGTAGCCGTCCGTGAGGCTGCGCAGGGCCAGGATCAGCGTCAGGACCCGGTACCGGTCCTCCAGGTCGATGGTCAGCCGGAGCCGGTCCCGGATCTTGTCCCGGATGCCCCCGTTCTCGACGACCTTCTGCACGTCGGCGTTGGTGATCCGGGGGCGCCCGCCCTCCGGGGACAGGGCGCGGCCCTGCATCTCCTCGACCAGGCCCTCGCAGACGATCTGGACGAGGTTGGCCTGGTTGTTGGTCAGGGCCAGGATGCTCCAGACCAGGTCGGGGTTCTCGAAGAAGAGTCCGGCGGCGGCCAGCGGCTCGACGACCAGGTCGATCGCGGCCTTCGCCCGCAGCGGACCGACCAGGACCGGTTCGCCGCCGTGCCCGGTGATGGAGTTGGTGAGCCGGTTGTAGCGCTGCACCTGGTGCAGACCCGCGAACACGACCTTGAAGCGGCGTTCGGTGTCGGCCATCAGCTTCATCAGGCCGGTGAGGGTCCGGAAGGTCGACTGCGCGCCCGCCGTCGCCGTCTCGACCGGCCGGGCGTCCGCGTTGAGGAACGCGTCCGCCTCGTCGGCGAGGAAGAGGATGCGGCGCTCCTCGCTCTCGTTCAGCCACTGCTGGACGAGGTCGCCGATGGCCGTGGCGTTGGCGTGCTCCGAGACTCTGCGGTCGAGCACCCCGGCGGCCTTCAGCTGCTGGGCCAGCACGCTCCAGATCTCCTGCGGGAGGCGGCTGAGCCCGATCTCGGCGAACCGCAGGTCGGTGTAGACCGCGACCTGGTTGCCGCCGTGCCCGGCGCGGAAGCTGTCGGCCACCTGCTGGAGCAGCGAGGACTTGCCCAGCTGCCGCCCGCCGTAGAGGAAGAGGCCGCCCTCGCGGGCCATGATCGTGTGCTTCTCGTGGTCGCGGCCCTTGAACACCTCGGCGGCGACCTGACCGGCCTGGAACGGCTCGTACGGCCGGTACGCGGCCCAGGGCAGCGTCACCCGCTGCACCGCGCGGAAGGAGCGGGCCTCGCCGGCGGCGATCCAGCCGAACACCGCCGGGTCGACGACGATCGCCTGCTGCGGCTTCTGGTGGGAGGCCTGGGCGAGCCGCCGGCGCCCGCCGATGCCGAGCGGCTGCAGGTAGAGGATGATGTTGGCCCCGAGCGCGGACTCGGGCAGATGACGCATCAGGGCGTCGGGCCCGACCTCCTCGGTGCCGACGATGAGGACCCGGTAGACGCCCTTGGCCCGGGAGCCGATCCGGGACACGTAGCCCGGGACGTTGTCGCTGATCTCCGCGGTGATCGAGAGCGTCATCACCTGCCAGTCCTTGCGGTCCTGGTCCACCAGCCGGACCGGGCCCTTGACGCTCAGACCGAGCATCCGCAGCACGCTGGGGACGTGCTTCTGGAAGGAGTTGCGGCGCTCGTTCAGCCGCCCGAGCGACTCCCAGGCCTGCAGGGCGACCGTGACCGCGTCGGTCTCCGCCTGCCCGGAGCGCCCGCGCGCGTAGTGGTCGAACCACCAGCGGGCGTCGGCGCCGGTGCTGCCGGCCCTGGGCGAGTCCGGGTGGCCCACGCCCTCCAGGAAGGCCGCCAGCTCGGTGCCGGTCTCGACGACCTGCTCCGGTATGCGGTCGCCCTTGCGGGCGAAGGAGAGCAGTTCCTCGGCGGTGGCGACGTCGCCGCGGTCGATCAGGGCGCTGACCCGGTCGAGGTCCGCCCCTTCGAGCTTCAGGTCGACCAGCTGCTCGCGCAGCTGGTCGGTCTTCTCCAGCATCCGGTCGTCCAGCCGGGAGACGAAGCCCCGCACCCGCTCCAGCAGCGGACGGAACCGCAGGCTGCGCTCCGAGGTCTTGAGGTCGAGCAGCTGGGCCGCCAGCTCGTTCTCCTGCCCGGGGGTGAGCAGGTTCTGCAGGCGGACCCGGGCGAAGAGGTTGTCGGCCTGGCGCAGGGCCGTACCGGTCCTCTCGCGCCACTGCGCCTCGGCGTCACCGAGCCTGCGCCGCCACACCTCCAGCTGGTTCGCCTCGGGTCCGGTGGCGGCGGCCGGCCGGCCCGCCGCCAGGTCGAGGAGCCGCCCGGCGATGTGCAGGTCACCGCGGTCGAGGTGGGCGGCGAAGGCCTTCGCCGGGTCGGCCGGCCGCAGGAGCTCCAGCAGGGCGTCCAGGGCGTCCGGAGCCGCGAGGTCCGGCGTGTCCTGGCCGTCGGCGGTCGCCGTCCAGGCCAGGCCCGGCAGCACGAGCAGCGGGTCGGTGCCGGGCGGACCGGCCGGGGCCCTCGAAACGCCCAGGGCGACTCCGTCGTCGATCCAGTCCAGCAGCAGCCGGACCGCTTCGCCGCCGGGACCCGGCAGCAGTGCCGCCTGGCGCGCCGCCCGCCGCGCGGCGACCAGCTCGCTCCCGAGTCGCCGGCTGTCGCCGCGCGGCGGCAGCTCGGCGACCTGGACCGCCTCGCGCAGCAGCGTCATCACCTCACCGATGCGCCCGCGCAGTTGGTCCAGGGCGGTGGCGATGATCTTGGTCTTGCGCTGGTTGGGCGAGCTGACCCGGCGCGTGGTCTCCCGGATGATCCGGTCGATCGCGTCGTCCTCGCCGTAGGTGTCCTCCAGGTCCTGACGCAGCTGTTCGGCGGTGGCACCGCCCACCGACCAGGCCACGATCAGGTTGAGGCTGTGCCCGAGTTCCGCGTCGTCCTTGAGCAGGGTCTGCAGCACCCGGGAGGCGAGCTGATAGGCCGTCTTGCTCGTTCCCAGACGGGCCTTGAGGGCCTCCGCCCGGTCCCGCAGGTCCGCCGGGTCGACGGTGTCGTCCTGTCCGAGCCCGGCCTCGTCGCCCGGCTGGAAGGGCACCCCCTTGCGGATCTCCAGCGCCAGCGTGCGGAAGAGCTCGTTCCAGACCTCGGGCAGGCCGGGGAGCTGTGCGAAGTCGTTGACGATCGGCAGCGCCCAGCCCGCCTGCAGTCCGCTGCGCACCGCGGCGGCCAGGGCGATGAGGTAGCCGTCCCGGTCCTCGGCGGTCGGCAGCGCCCGGTCCTCGACGCTGACCTGCAGGGTGATCGCCGCCTGCTGCCCGGGGGCCAGCCCGAACGCCGAGGTGGCGAAGGCCAGCGACCGGCACCGCTCCCCGCGGTCCCCGGCGGCCCGGGTCAGCCAGTACGCCTCGGCCAGCCGGCCGTCGGCGATCAGCTGCTCGACCGGGGAGGGGGCCTCGCCGGTCCGCGTCCAGACGTCGGTCGGTTCGGCGGCCGGCTGTTCGACGGCCACCGGTGCGTCGACCGGCTCGACCGGCTCGGCGGGCTTCGGCGCGGCCTCGGCCGACGGCTGCTTCGGGTGGGCGATCAGGTGCGCGGTCGGGTGGGCGGTACGCGTTTCCACCGACTGCCGCGGCACGCCCACGGCGGTGGCGGGCCCGGTCCGGCCGGGCCGCTCCTCCGCGGCCGGCTCCGCCGGTACGGCCTCCTCCTCGGAGCCCGGCGCGTCGACGGTGTCGGCGATGTCGGCGGGCTGCTCGGGGGCCTCGGGCGCGGTCTCCGGCTGCGGTGCCTCCCGCTCGGCCTCGGCCGGGACGGCACCCTCGGCCGCCGGGACCGGCAGCTCCTCGTCCACGACGTCGCCCGTGCCGTCGCCCGTGCCGTCGCCCGTGGCCTCGGCCGTGACGTCGGCCGTGACGTCGGCCGTGACCTCGCCCGCCGCAGCCGGCCCGGCGGGCTCCTCCGGGCGGACGGTGTCGACCGGGCCGCTCACCGGCCGCCCGCCCTTGAGCGACCGCAGCTCCCGGAGCCGGGCGCTCTTCGCCTCGACCTCCGCCTGCAGCGCACTGTGCACGGCCGGATAGCTCACCATCGCGGCCACCATGGCGGCGAGCTTCTCCAGCTCGGCCTCCGTGTTCGCGATCTCCTCGTCGGCCTTCGCCGCGCGGACGTCCGCCAGGATCCGGTCGAGGTCGTCATGGGTCTGCGTGGACGCCCACCGCACGTCACCGCCGAGGCCGAGCGCCAGTTCGGCCGTGGCGGCCCGCTGGTCGAACCAGGCGTCCACGGCCGCGGCCAGACCGGCGTCCCGCCGCCCCACGCCGCCGCGGACGTCCACCGCCAAGCGCTCCAGCCGACCGGCCAGCTCCTCGCCCTCCCCGCGCAGACGGCGCGCAGCGGCTTCGAGCTGCTCCGCCAGGTCGTCAGACACCGAGTTCTCCCTGTCCGCGGCTGCGGGTCGTGTGCTGTGCTGGTCGCCGTCCGGGGCCTCCGGCGCGGTCGTGCCGGAGGCGCGCTCCGTTCTGCTCGCACGGCGGCGAGGCCTCGGCTCGGGCCAGTCCGCCGGGGTCGCGGCGGCCTCCCAGAGGGTGTCCCAGTGCTCCAGGACCTGGCCGCGTTCGGGGGCTTCCTGGTCGGTCAGCGGATACCAGTGGAGTGCGAGACAGGCCAGCGACGGCGGCAGGTTCGTCAGCGCCGACCTCAGGCACTCGGCGTCCGCACCCCGGAGACCCTGTTTCACGAAGCCGTTCTGACGTGCCACCTGGTCGGCCGCCTCGCGCCCGACCTCGGCGATGTGCAGCAGCAGGTCGGCGGGAGCCTTGGCGACCCAGGCGCGCATGCCCGCGGCACTCGCTCGGACCTGCCGGGTCGACTCGCCCTTGTAGCTGAAGGTCCGGCCGTGCGCGACGGCGAGGAAGGCGAGAAGTTGTTGCAGGGTGTCCGGTGGCTGTTGGGAGAGCCACCGGCGGAGTTCAGGAGCTGACGACACGCCGCCCATCTTCACACGGTTCCGAAGCCCTCCGCAGCGGAATCGACCAGTACAACGGGCATCTCCCGGCTTTCAAACATCGGAATTGACACGAGATCGTACAGAGCTTGACAGCGGGTCGGCCGAGTGTCGGAGCGGAGCTTCGGTGCTTGGGCTCCGCGATGTGCCCAGGGGCCGGAGCGCCAGGGAAATATTGGTCTACTCCAATTCTGTCCGGAATACGTCGTCACAACGGGCGCCGGTGTGCCGTTCACTGTTGCACCCGAGCAGCCGGGTCCACTGGCCGCACGACTGGTCACTGTGGAGGCGGAATGCGAAGGGCCGTGCGCTGTCTGATCGTTGGGGTTGCAGCCGGAGTCGGTGCCGGGGTGCTGGCGGCCGTGCACGCCGGTGGACGGCTCCCCTTGCTGCCCGCCCTGTGTGTGGACGGGTTCGTCGTGGTCGGGTGGCTCTCGCTCGCCGCGCTGCTCCTCCCGCGGCGACGGCCCCCGATCGTCGCGGTGGACGAGGCCGTGGGGCGGCCGTTCCTCTCCGACCTGCCCCACCCGACGGAGAACGAGCCCCGCGCCATGGCGCCCTGGAGAGGACGCCACTGGCCCTGAGCTTGGGGTTGGGAACCGGCCGAGATCACTGCGCGCCCTTTCGGCGGCGGGGCGGCTCCTGTCACGATGACACGAGACCCCAGAGACGAGGGAGAGCCAAGGTGTCGACGGTGCGCGTGAGTTCAGCGGTCATGACCCACCCGGTACGCCTGGTCCAGGCCCGCGAACTGGCCGAGCGGCTCGGGCTGGACGGCCTGGCACTCGACCCGGAGCCGGACGGTCCGCCCTCGGCCATGCGGACGGCCATGGTCGCCTGGGCGGCGGCGGACTCCGCGGCGAGCCACCACCTCGTCGTCCAGGACGACGTGTCCGCCCCGGAGAACCTGGTGGCGCTCGTGGGCCGCGCGGCCGGCCGGTTCCCCGACGAGGCCCTGGTGTATTACACCAACTGGCACGCGCGCAACGGCGGAGCCTCCCGGCTCGCCGCGCTCGCCGGCGCCGCCTGGGTACGGGCCGTGCCCGACGAGTTCACGCCGTCGCTCGCGGTCTGTCTGCCGCTCGGCACCGCGGACGACTTCCGCGCGTTCGCCGCCGGCAGCGACGAGCGCCACGACGACGAGCTCTTCTCCGTCTTCTTCCGCGCCCGCGGCCGGATGAGCCTGATCGCGGTGCCCAACGTGGTGGAGCACATCGGCACCAGCAGCATCAACGGCCATGCCACGCAGGGGATCCGGCTCGCCGTCTGCCCCACCGACGCCGCCGACGCCGAGCCGCTGCTGGCGCGCGGCCGGGTCCTGGAGGAGCCGGGGTGGATCCCGTACATGCGCTACGGCGAGGGCTACATCCGGCTCGTGGGCCAGGAGAACGGCCCGGACGGCGGGCGCGGCCACCACCGCTGGCTCGACGCCCTGCCGATGACCGGCCTCACCGAGCGCGCGGTGCGCGAGGCGGTGGCCGAGGGCATGCCGGCGGACCTGGCGTCGCAGGTGGCCGAGCGGTTCGGCCGGGCATTCGCCGAGGAACTGTGGATCCACTGCCTGCTGCTCGGCCGGCAGGCGGCCGAAGCCGCCCGCCGGCTGGGCGACCCCGGCAGCCCCGGCGAGGTACCGCCGGCCGCCCTCGCCCGGCTGCGGGACGCGGCGGTGTCCACCGCCGGTCCCGCCGGGCTGCCGCCCGAGCGCCGCCCGGAGGCCGGTCCGGACGAGGTGCGTCTGATGTCCGCCTTCGCCTGGACCGCCGTCAGGGCCGGGGAGCAGTGGTCTCCGGCGTGAGGCCTCGGACGTGAGCTCCCCGACGGCCTACGCGGAGGTCCCCGCAGCCGCCTCCGCGGCGGCCTCCGAGGTGACCGGGTGGGTGATCCACACCGCGGGCTCCCAGTACGAGCCGAGGTCACGCTCGCGCTCGATCCGCAGGGTGGCGAGTCCGCTCGGGAACACGTAGTCGCCGTCCTCCGGGTAGTCGATGCCGGTCCAGCGCTCCCATTCGGCCACCGTGCCGGTGATCCGCGAGGAGCGCTCCGAGGCCCCGGCGATCGCGCCGCCGGCCTTCACCTGGGTGCGGATCCAGGGGTCGAACGGGGCGCCGTCCGCGCGCCGCCAGGTCGCGTACCGCTCGATCGGCACCAGCGGGTAGCGGTCCTTCCAGGTGGGCCGCACCGGCACCAGCACCGTCTCCAGCCCGGCCCGCCGCGCCACCTGGCGCATCCCGTCCAGCAGCACGCTGGAGAAACCCCTGCGCTGGTAGTCCTCCGCGACCTCGATGCCCAGCGCGACCAGGGCGCCGGCCGGCCGGTCCGCCGCACGGTCGGCGAACGCCCGGGCGATGGAGTCGTCCAGTCCGGGGCCGAGGTCGGCGGCCGTGCCGTCCCAGGTCCGCGGCAGCGAGCGTCCGGCGCCCGCCACCACCTCGCGCTCGTCGTCGTACAGGACGAACTGGTAGTCGGCGAAGTCCTCGAACAGCCGGTCCCAGTAGCCGTCGTTGACGTCGCCGTGCAGGTTGTACTCGGGCACGATGCCGGCGAACCGTTCCGGCATGCGGTCCCACAGCTCGGGCTTCTCCGCGTGGGTCACCACGATCAGGGCCATCGGTCCGTCCTCCTCTTCCTGTTCTCCTAGGCGGGGACTTCGACGTCCCAGACGATGACGATCGGCAGCCCGTCCCAGGCCGCGCGGGCGGCGTCGGCGATGAACTCCTCGTAACCCCCGGGCGCGAGACGGCCGTTGAACAGCGGCTCGTGAAGGGCCCGGACCCGAAGCCCGGCTCCGGTGAACGCCTCCAGGTACCGCCCGGGCAGGTGGACGTGGTTGCGGACGAACGCGAGCTGCTCGGAGCCGTGCACGAAGACGCACTGCCCCTGGAGGGCGATGACGAACGGGTGCAGGTCCGAGACGATGATCCGCCCGCCCGGACGGACCACCCTGGCCAGCTCCGCCACGCCCGCCGCCAGGTCCGGCAGATGGGTCATGGCCAGCGAACAGACGGCGAGGTCGACCGAGTCGTCCTCCAGCGGCAGGCTCTCCAGCCGCCCGACCCGGAACTCGGCCTGCGGGGCGCGCTCGCGGGCCTTGGCCAGCATCTCGGGCGACTGGTCCACGCCGATGGTGCGGTGCCCGCGGGCGACCAGGGCGCCGGTCTGCCGCCCGGTGCCGCAGGCGGCGTCCAGGGCGACGCCGGTGGGAAGGGTGTCGAGGATCCCGTGCAGCACGGGCTCCTCCACCTCGATGTACGAGTTGGGCAGCGAGTCGTAGACCGCCGACCAGGAGGCGTAGCCCTCGGCCAGGCCGAGTTCGCTGACGCCGGTGCCTCCTTCCGGCAGCTCCCCGTCGTCCGACGCGAAGCGCCGGATGTCCTCGACGCGCGCCTTGAGGAACTCCTCCTCCCCGTCCATGGCGTGGCGCAGCAGCGCCAGGCCCTGGATTCCCAGGACGAGCTCCCTCACGCGAAATTCATTGCTCATGCGAATGCCTCGTTCTTGCCCGGAGGTGACGGATTTGCGGTAGCCGGTCGGCCTCGGCTGAATTCCGACTACCCGGCCCGGCGGTAGAGGATTCTCCCGATCCGGTTCGCTGTCCGAAAGGAGGCCCTGAATGACCGGTTCCACGGCACCGTTGCCCGGAATTCCCGGAATCCCCTACGATGGCGGGCCGAAGCGGCCGGGCACCTATTCACCGGCCGTTCGCCCTACCTGGGAGGCGGAATGATCGAGGGATATCTCGGCCGGGAAAGCGTCACCGCCGGGGAACAGCTGACCGTCCACGTCTCCACCGACGCCGCCGGGTTCCGGCTGAGGTTCTACCGGCTGGGAACGGAGCCGGTCCTGGTGGCGGAGAGCGGCCGGCACCCCGGGTCGCTGCACCTGCCGCCGCCGCACCCCGACGGCGTGCCCGGCCGGGCCTCGCCCGCCGAGGCCTGGGGCTGGCCGCCGCTCACCGTGCCCGTGCCGGAGGACTGGACGCCCGGCATGCACCTGGTCCAGTTCGTCGAGGACGGCGAGCAGGACGAGGACGGACCGGACCACGAGGACCCGCCACTGCTCGACGCCGCGAGCATCGAGGGCCCGGACCGCGAGTTCTTCGTCGTGCGGCCCCGGCGGCCCGGCAGCCGGTCCCGCATCCTCTACAAGAAGTCGACCTTCACCCGGCACGCCTACAACCGCGCCGACCGGCCGGGCGAGGACCGCGGCGCCAGCCTCTACGACCACCCCGTGTACCTGCCGGACGGCGATCCGCACGGCCACCGGGTGAGCCTGCACCGGCCCGGCGGAATCATCGACCTCGCCTACTGGGACGCCCCTTTCATCGCCTGGCTGGAGCGCAACGGCTACCCGGTCGAATTCTGCACGGATCTCGATCTGCACGAGGATCCGGAGCTGCTTTCCTCGTACGATCTACTGCTCAGCGTCGGCCATGACGAATACTGGAGCGAGGAGATGCGGAGCCACGCCGAACAATTCGTCCGGGACGGCGGGAACATCGCCTTCCTCAGTGCCAACACCTGCTGGTGGCGCATTCGTCCGACCGACCGGAACACCGCCTTCGCCTCGGACACCGACCACCACGTGGGGGACGCGTACCCGCACCTTCCGGCGACCGACCAGTGGTGGCCGGCGGCGCCCGACGGTGTGGGCCGCCCCGAGAACTCCCTCACCGGGGTGAGCTTCCGCAACGGCGGCATGTGGGCGAGCGCCGAGGGGTGGCCCGGGGACCGTCCGCGCGAGGGCTACACCGTGCAGCACACCGACCACTGGGTCTTCGCCGGCACCGGACTGCGCGACGGCTCCGACGGCGGTGAGCCCGACCGGCTCGGCGCGGGCACCACACTGATCGGGTACGAGTGCGACGGCGCCGCCTACACCCGGGACGACCGCGGCGTCGCCCGCGCGAGCGGCGAGGACGGCACTCCCGCCTCCTTCCTCATCCTCGGCATCCACGTCCTCGAACCCGTGCACGAGGACTTCCACGACTTCAAGTGGGGCCACTGGAACGGACCGGCCCGGGAGCCGGGTGTCACCAGCCCCCGGGCCGCGACCATGGGCGTCTTCACCGCCGGCGGCACCGTGTTCTCCGCGGGCACCACCGACTGGCCCGTGGTCTGCGGGAAGGACCAGGACGCCGCGGTCGCCCGGGTCACCCGCAATCTGCTGGACCGGCTGCGGCACCGCTCGCCACGAGCGTGAGCAGTTCCCCCAGCCCGCGGATCCGGGCCGCCCCGTCCACCAGGGGCGGCTCGGATCCGAGCACCGCGGGGTCCGGCCGGGACAGGTGGACGGAGCGCATCCCGGCGGTGAGCGGGCCGAGCACGTCCGGTGCCCACATGTCGCCGACGAACAGCACGTGCTCGGGCCGCAATCGGCACCGCTCCAGCAGCGTCCGGTAGATCAGCGGGTGCGGCTTGCGCGCGCCCGCCCGGGCGGAGCCGACCACGACGTCGACCGACCCGTCCAGGCCGACCTCCCGCAGGCAGTCCTCCAGGTTCCAGAACCAGTTGGAGCAGATGCCGAGCAGCAGGCCGCGGGCGCGGAGCTCTCCGAGGACGGGGAGGGTGTCCTCGAAGAGCTCCAGCCGGACGGCCTTCATGGCCCGGTCGATCTCCTCGACCAGCCCCTCCAGCGCGCCGTCCGGCACCCCGCAGTCCCGGGCCCTGCGCCGAAGCCGCCCCAACTCCCAACGGTGGTAGTCGAGTTCACTGGCGGAGTGGGCCGCGTGCTCCTCGCCCTCGGCGGGGCCCACCGTCCACTGGTCGCCCCAGCGGGCGCCCTGGGCGGACAGGCCCCGGCGGTCGAAGATCGCGCGGTGGTCGGGCGGCAGCGGCTCGACCATCCGCGCCAGCGTCCCGTAGAAGTCGAAGACGACGGCACGGATCTCCACCGGCCCCGCGGTCGGCACGGGCCCGGCCTCAGTAACGGCCGTGCCGGCGCGGGAAGTAGTCCTGCAGCTCGCCCTCGCGCTCGATGTCGACGGTCGCGCAGTGCAGCCCGCCGCCGAACGGCCCGACCGCCCGGAACGGCACCGGGACGATGTCGAAGCCGTAGGAGGACAGCTGCTCCGAGAGCCGGACCTCCTTCTCCTCGATGCACAGGGTGTTCTCGTCGAGGTTCAGCATGTTGCCGGCGAGCCACGGGCTGCAGAACGACAGCTTCGGCGGGTGGTCCCAGCTCGCGGGCTGCACCGCCTCGATGATCTCCCAGTCGTTGAGCCGGAAGAACTCCATCAGCTCGGCGTCCGCGAGCCGTTCGCCGCAGTGCAGCACGAGCCCGGGGCGCAGCGGCACCCAGGTCGCGTCGATGTGCAGCGGGTGGGTGTTGGTGGAGGTGACCACGTGCACCCGGTGGTCGGGGAAGTGGCGCTTGAGCCACTGGTAGCCGCTGCGGTTGGTGACGAAGGACAGCTGGACGAAGAGGTCCTTGCCGAAGCGGGCGACGTCGGCGGCGTCGAACAGCGGCTCGGCCTCGGTCAGCACCAGGTCGTAGTCGCGGACCCGGGCCAGCTGCTCCTCGGTCGGCAGGTCGTTGTAGGTGTCCCAGAACTTGGTGTTGTAGGAGGCGTCGGTGAGCCGCGGCTTCGGTGCGGCCTCCCAGCGCATGTTCTGGTCGGAGTCGAACAGGTTCTGCAGCAGGGGCCGGTAGGCCAGGTACTCGTGCCAGCGGCTGCGGTAGGACATGGTCGCTTCCAGGACCTCGTTGCCCACGGTCAGCAGCAGGTCGCGGGGCGGCATGCAGCCGAACATCGAGTCCTGCGTCCACTCGGGCGTGCTGACCTGCTGGTTGAAGTCGACGGGGGTGGGGCGGTCCACCCGGATGCCGCGCCGGCGCAGCATCTCGGCGAAGTCGTCCAGCTGCTCCTCGGCCTCGGCGACCATGTCCTCGGGCATCGGGCCGAAGGTGCCCAGCGGGAAGCCGTCCTCGGGGTAGTCGCGGCGCACCGCGTGCTCGGGGGCCTGGACCACGGTGCCCTCGGCCCGTCCCACGACCACGTGGCGCAGCGGGTCCCAGCCGTTCCAGGCGTTGACCCGGATCGGTCGGGCGGAAGTGTCGGGGGTCTGCTCGGTCGAAGAAGTCGTCTGCTCGGTCACGTTACAAGCCCTTCGTATCGGGATCACGTGGGTGCAGAGGCCTAACCTGCGGGTACCGCCCGGGAGGAGTCAAGTGTTGATCTCTCTGCGGGACACTGAACGTCATCTTCCGGCCGAATGTCTAAACCTCTGCGACTCTGGGCGATCAGACGGGTAATCAGAAGAGCACCCCCATAGCGAACTTGGAGACCTCATGGCCATTCGCATGTCCTACCGCCCCCTTGTCCTCACGTTTCTCCTGTCCCTCGCCGCCACCGGCTGTACCTCCAGTAGCGGGGACGGAGGCGACGCGGGCGGCAAACTGACGGTGTGGCTGGCCGTGGACGCGCAGGAGAGTTGGCCGCAATTGGTCCAGTCCACTAACGACCGGTTCACCCAGGCCCACCCCGGGGTCAAGGTCGACGTCCAGTACCAGCAGTGGACGACCAAGAACCAGAAGCTGGACGCCGTCCTCGCCGGGAAGAACGTCCCGGACGTGGTCGAGATGGGCAACAGCGAGACCACCAACTACATCGTGAACGGCGCCTTCGCCGCGGTGGACCCGGCGAAGTACGACCAGTCGGCCAACTGGCTGCCGGCCCTCGCCGACGCCTGCCGCGCCGACGGCAAGACGTACTGCGTGCCGTACTACGTCGGGGCCCGGGTCGGCATCTACCGCACCGACCAGTTCGCCCGCGCCGGTGTCGCCGACGCCCCGAAGACCTACCCCGAGCTGCTCTCCGCGCTCGACAAGCTGAAGGCCACCCTGGGCCCCGAGGACCCCAACTACTCGGCGCTCTACATGCCCGGCCGCTACTGGTACGCCGCCATGGCGTTCGTGAAGGACGCGGGCGGCGAGATCGCCGTGAAGGAGGGCGACAAGTGGAAGAGCACGCTGGGCGCGCCGGGCTCGGTGGCCGGTCTCACCGAGTGGAAGCGGCTGATCGACACCTACTACGTCGGTGACCGGGCCAAGGACAACTCCGACCAGCCGGCCGTGGTCGGCCAGGGCCGGGTGGGCGTCTTCTACGGCAACACCTGGGAGTCCGCCATGGCCACCGACGAGCGCTCCGGCGGGGACCCGAAGCTGAAGGACAAGTTCGGCACCTTCCCCTTCCCCGGCCCGTCCGGCAAGCTCCTGCCGCCGTTCCTCGGCGGCTCCACCCTGGCGGTGCCGGCCAAGTCGAGCCGTAAGGAGCTGGCCTCCGACTGGATCAGGATGTTCACCGACACGCAGTCGCAGAAGGCCCTGATCGCGGTGGACACCCTGCCCAACAACACCGTCCAGCTGGCCGAGGTGGCGGCCGGCGGCATCAACGGCCCGGCCGCCCAGGCCGCGGCCACCGGGGGCTGGATGACGCCGTTCGCGCCCGGCTGGACGTCGGTGGAGAAGTCCAACATCCTGCCCGAGATGCTCGAGCGCATCGCCAACAACAAGGCGTCCGTGCAGGACGCCGCCCGCGAGGCCGACCAGCGGATCAACGAAGTGATCAATGAGCGCTGACCGGGGCCGGCAGCAGCGGCGTCGGCCACTGCTGCCGTACCTGCTGATCGCCCCCACCGTCCTGGCGCTCGTCCTGGTCCTCGGCTACCCGCTGGTGGACATGGTCCTGCTCTCCTTCCAGGACATGACCCGGGAACAGCTCTTCAGCGGCGCCGCACCGCCGTGGGCCGGGCTCGACCAGTTCGGCAAGATCCTCGGGGACGGCTTCTTCTGGAAGGTCGTGGGCCGCACGGTGCTCTTCACCGCGGTGACCGTCGTGCTCACCGTGGTCTGCGGGCTGTTCACGGCGCAGCTCATGCACCGGGTCTCCCCCTGGGTGCGCGCCGTCATCGCCGGAGTGCTGGTCACCGTGTGGGCGATGCCCGCGATGGTCGCGGCGTCGATCTTCCGCTGGCTGTTCGACACCGACTACGGCGTCACGAACTGGGTGCTGTCCAACCTGCCGGGGGTCGACATGACCCACCACAACTGGTTCACCAACCCCTGGCAGGGGTTCACGGTCATCGTCGCCGTCGTGGTGTGGGGCTCGCTCCCGTTCGCCGCGATCACCCTGCGAGCTGCGCTCTCGCAGGTACCGCCCGAACTGGAGGAGTCCGCGATCCTGGACGGCGCCCGGCCGTTCCAGGTCTTCCGGCACGTCACCCTCCCGGTGATCAGACCGGTCCTGCTCATGGTCACCACGCTGAACGCGATCTGGAACTTCGGTGTCTTCAACCAGATCTGGCTCATGCGCGGCGGCCAGCCCGAGCGGGAGTACTACCTGCTGGGCGTCTACTCCTTCATCGAGTCCTTCGCGGTGAACCGGTACAGCACCGGCGCCGCGATCGCCCTCGTGACCGTCGTCCTGCTGCTCGCCGGCTCGGTCGTCTACCTGCGTCAGATGCTCAGGACGGGAGAGCTCGATTGAGGCGCCAACGCTCGCTCGGCCACGACCTCCTCGGGCTGCTCGTCGCCGCGGTGATCGGCTTCCCCATCTACTGGATGGTGCTCACCGCGTTCCGGCCGGCCTCGGAGATCCTGAGCCTGCCGCCGAAGTTCTGGCCGAGTTCGCCCACCTGGGACAACTTCGCACGGGCCCTGGGCTCGGAGACCTTCTGGGCCAACGTCCGCTCCAGCGTCCTCATCGGCCTCGGCACCGTCGTGGTGTCGCTGATCGTCGGGACGCTCGCCGCGTTCGCCCTCGCCCGCTTCCGCTTCACGGGCCGCAAGACCTTCGTCGTGGTGATCCTCATCGTCCAGATGGTGCCGCTGACGGCCCTGATCATCCCGCTGTACCTGCTGCTGAACGACGCCGGGCTGACCGACAGCCTGACCGGGGTGATCCTCACCTACCTGGTGTTCACCCTGCCGTTCACGGTATGGATGCTGCGGGGATTCATCGACGGGGTGCCCGTGGAGCTGGAGGAGGCGGCCATGGTCGACGGCTGCGGCCGCCTCGGCGCCTTCCGCCGGGTGGTGCTGCCACTGCTCGCCCCCGGCATCGTCGCCACCTCGGTCTTCGCGCTCGTCCAGGCCTGGAACGAATACGTGCTCGTCTACATCCTGTTGTCCACCCCTGAGAAGCAGACCGTCAGCATCTGGCTGGTCTCCTTCACGACCAGCCGCGGGACCGACTACGGCGGCCTGATGGCGGGAGCCACGCTCACCGCCCTGCCCGTCGTGGTCTTCTTCCTCATCATCCAGCGCAGGATCGCCTCCGGCCTCGCCGCCGGGGCGATCAAGGGGTGATCAAGGGGTGATCCCGCGCACCGAACACCCGACTCTCCCGGTCGCACCCCGTTCACGCCCACAGGAGGACTCCGTGACGCACGACCGTCTCGATCTCGTCTCCAAGCTCTACCAGCCGTCCGGCTGGCCCCGTGTGCTGCAGGTGGCCGAAGGGGCCGCGTCGGACGCCCCGCTCGTCGTGGACCTCGACCCGACCACCTTCTGCGACCTGGCCTGCCCCGAGTGCATCAGCGGAAAGCTGCTCAACCAGGGCCGCTTCACCCCCGAGCGGCTGGCCGCGCTCGCGGAGGAACTGGTCTCCATGTCCGTCCGGGCCGTGGTGCTCATCGGGGGCGGCGAACCGCTCGCCCACCGCGGCACCCGTCAGGTCCTGCGCGTCCTCGGCGAGGCCGGCCTGGCCGTCGGGGTCGTCACCAACGGCACCATGATCGACAAGAACCTCGACGAACTCGCCGCCTACGCCTCCTGGGTCCGCGTCTCCATGGACGCCGGGAGCTCCGGCACGTACGGCCTGTTCCGTCCCGACCGCAAGGGCCGCAGCGTCTTCGACAAGGTCGTCGCCAACATGCGGCTGCTCGCCGGGGCGAAGACCGGCGCGCTCGGCTACTCCTTCCTCGTCATGACCCGCCAGGAGCCGGACGGCCGGGTCGTCAGCAACCACACGGAGGTGCTGCAGGCGGCCGAACTCGCCCACGACATCGGCTGCGACTACTTCGAGACCAAGGCGATGTTCGACGAGGAGCACCACGTCATCCAGGTCTCCGAGGACATCCTCGACTCGGTCGACCGCCAGCTCGCCGAGGCCGCCCGGCTGGAGAGCGACACCTTCCAGCTCATCAACTCCTCCACGCTCACCTCGCTGCGCCGGCACACCGGGCCGGTCCAGCCCAAGGAGTACCACCGCTGCAAGGTGGCCGAGCTGCGCACCCTGATCACCCCGTCCGGGGTGTACATCTGCTCCTACCACCGGGGCAACCCGCTGGCCCGGATCGGCGACGCTGTCACCGACAGCCTGCCCGACATCTGGAAGACCTCGGACCGCGGCATCGTGGACCCGAGCCGGGACTGCCGCTTCCACTGCGCCCGGCACCGCTCCAACCTGGAGCTCGACCTGATAGCGGAAGGAACGGGCGCAGTCCCCCCGGGAGAGGACTACGACCCGTTCCTGTGACCTGACCGTCAGCCTGCGCTGACGCCGACCCGGTTCCCCGCCCGGGCACTCCGGCTCCCCGGAGCCGCCCGGGCGGGGATCACGCGTGCCAGGGGGAACGGAGCGCGCAGCGCGTCGGCCAGCCGCGCCACCACCCCCGGCGTGTCGGCCGCGGGGCAGACGCCGACCAGCGAACCGCCGCCGCCGGCCCCGCTGAGCTTCAACGGCAGGCCGGCGGCGCGCAGCGCCAGCGTCCGCAGCTCCTCCAGCACCGGGGTCGACATGCCCTGGAAGTCGCGCATCGCGTCGTGCGCCCGGGTCATCGCCTCCCCCAGCGCCTCGTGGTCGCGCCGGCGCAGCGCCGCCCACGCGGCCCCCGACGCCCGGTCGGCCTCGGTCCGGTACGCCGCGAGCGCCGGATCACCGGCCGCCAGCTGCGCCCGCACCGTGCGGATGTGGTCGGCGGTGTTCTTCCGGGTCCCGGAGTCCACCACGACCACCCGCCAGTCCTCCGGGAACTCCAGCCGTTCCCGGACCACCGGCAGACCGCGCTCCCGGCCGTCGATCAGCAGCGCACCGCCCTCGGCGACGGCCAGGTGGTCCATGCCGCCGCCGTTGAAGCGGGCGAACTCGAACTCGTACGCCCACTGGACGAGCAGGGCGTCCGGCACCGGCTCGCCGCCCGGCACCGCGGCCGCCCGGGCGAACGCCCGGAACAGCGCCACGATCAGTGCCGTGGACGAGGACAGCCCGCTCGCCGAGGGCGCCTCACTGCTGACGCGCACGGCCGGCGCAGGGCCATGCACCTCAGGGAGCCGCTCGCGCAGGAACGTCCACACCTGCGCCGACCAGTCGCTCTCGGCCGGCTGCGGCGCGCCGGACGGTTCGCCGGGCACCACCTCGACGGTGGTCGGCAGGTCGAGGGCGAGGCTGACCGAGCGGCCGTCGCCCAGCCAGTCCAGGTCCTCCCCCGACAGACACGCCCGGCACGGCACCGCGACGCGGATCGCTTCTTCCTCGCTCACCTTGCCCGGAACCTCCCGTCCGTGAGAAACGCCCGGTACATCTCCAGTACGACCCGCGTGGGCGGATGCAGCGGCGCCGGCAGGTCGTCCAGCGGCCGGAACTCCGCCCGGCGCACCTCGTCCGCCCCCGGGGACAGCTCCCCCGACCAGCGCGTCGCCGCGAAGCACAGCGCGAAGCAGTGGTTGACGTCCCCGTTCGGGTAGGTCACGGTGTGCAGGGCCGGATCGGACAGCGAGCCGAAGGCGACCAGGTCCTCCTTCGCGACCCGCAGCCCGGTCTCCTCCGCCACCTCGCGGACGGCGGCCTCGGCGAAGCCCCCGTCCTCCTCGCAGGCACCCGCGGGAAGCTCCCAGACACCGTTGTCCGCCCGCTGCTGGAAGAGACCCCGGCCCGCCGCGTCGATCAGCAGGACCTGGGCCCCCGGAACCAACAGGGTCCGGCCACCCACCTTCTGACGCAGCGACCAGACGTACGACCCGACATAGCCCATGCTCGCACCACCCCCTCCGACGTCCGCCCGACGTCGGGCGGCCACGGGGGCACAGACTGTCACGCGCCGTCCTCGGCGAGCCAGCGCGGCACGGCCTCGGGCGTCTTCTCCAGCCACCGCACATAGCGGTCGACGCCCTCCGCGACATCGACCCGGGCCTGCCAGCGCAGCAGCTCCCGGCTCCGCTCGGTGGAGGCGAAGCCCCCGAGCGGGTCGCCCTCGGGGCGCGGGGTGACGATCCGCTGCGCCTGCGGGAAGTACGGCATCAGCAGGTCCGCGACGTCCCGGACCGCCGTCGGGCGCCCGGTCCCCACGTTGACCGTCCGGCCCGCCATCCCCTCCTCGACGAGCGCGAGCGCCGTCGCCTCGGCCACGTCCTGGACGTGGATCATGTCGCGCACCTGGACGCCGCCGCCGTTCAGCCGCATCGGGCGGCCGAGCTTGGCCTGCAGGGACAGCCAGGGGACCATCCAGGAGTGGCTGCCCGGCTTCGGGATCTGCGGGTCGCCGTAGACGGAGAAGTAGCGCACGATCGCGTACTCGGTACCCGACGACGCCCCGAGCATCAGCCGGGTCTGGTGCTCCGCCCACAGCTTGCCGTTGGCGTACACCGACAGCGGGAACAGCGCCTGGTCCTCGTGGAACATGTGCGGGCCGGGCGAGTCGGTGGGGCCGTCGCCGTACACCGACGCGGAGGAGACCAGCACCAGGCGGCGCACACCGGTGCGGGCCAGCTCCTCCAGGATGACCTGGGTACCCTGCACATTGGCCCGGAAGGCGACGTCGGGGTTCCGGGTGCAGGCGGCCACGTCGGCGTAGGCGGCGGCGTGGACCACGAAGTCGGCGTCCCGGAGCAGGCCGGCGACCAGCTCGCGGTCGCAGACGTCACCGACGACGAGCTCGGCCCCGGTCCTCTCGACCCCGAATATGGTGTGGCCGTCCTCGGGGTAGGCGTCCATCCGGTCCAGGACGACCACCTGGGCGCCGGCCCGGCACAACAGGGACGTGAGGTGGCTGCCGACCAGGCCGCCGCCTCCCGTCACGACGATGCGAGCATCGCGGAGCTTCTCCAACCGGGACTCGACGCTCTCACCGTCGTCGCTTCCGGCCTCGTTCAACGGCGCGTGCGATTCAGCGGACATAGGGGGTTCCCTCCGTGAAGACGGCGAACTCTCGATTACTCGCTCAAGCACAGCCACATGCTTCACTCGGAAGGTGGCGTGCCAGTCCAGCATCCTTGGGACACCAACCGTGACACCAGTGCGAATTCGGCACTCTTGCCAGCCTCCGGCTCTATCCGTACTGTCCGGAATCGATGGCACCCGCAGTAGCCGATAGCGACACGAGTGCCACCAAGTCCCCCACACCCCACCAGAAAGAGGGAAACCACGTGACGCGCCATCAGCTCAGCGCGGTGGTCATGACCCACCCCAAGCGCCGGCGGGCCGCCGAGCAGATGGCCCTGACCGCGCCTCCGGGCGCCCTGCGCGTCGTCATGGACCCGGACCCGACCGGCACCCCGTCGGTGCTGCGCACGGCCCTCGCGGCCTGGGACTCCATCGAGGACGGCGCCACCCATCAACTCGTGGTCCAGGACGACATGCTGTTGTCCGAATCGTTCTTCGAGCGGGTCGACCTGGCCATCGCGGCGATGCCGGACGCGGCACTGGCGCTCTTCGCCCTCTGGGACTCGCGCAACGGTGCCGCGGTCCGCTTCGGCGCCATGGCCGGTGCCCGCTGGGTCGGCGCGGTCAACGAGTACTTCCCGTGCGTCGCGATCGTACTGCCCCGGGCCGTCGCCGAAGGCTTCGTGCACTACGGCCGCGCGCGCCTCGGCGGCTGGCCCGACGACATCCTGATGCACCGTTACCTGACCGACCTCGGTGTCCCCCGCTACGTCTCCGTGCCCAACCTCGCCGAGCACCAGGACCAGGGCTCGATCTCGGGCAACGCCTTCCGCGGCCCGCGCCGCTCGGTCTGCTTCCTGCCCGACGACCGCCCCGGCGACGAGGGACAGCGGCTGACCGGCCTGAGGGTCCTGCCGTTCTTCAAGTACGGCGTCGCGCGCTGCGCGGTACGGGTCGCCGGGCCCGGCCCCGAGCGCTGGCTGCACATGGACGGCGAGCAGTACCTGCGCGGCCTGGAACTGCCCGGCTCGCTGTTCACGCCGCCCGGGCCGGAGTCCGACGCACCCGACGTCCGGGGCACCTGGCTCACCGCCCTCGCCATGGGCCACGAGGCCGCCCGCCTCGGCCTGGACCCCGACGGCTCCGCACCGATGGTGCGCGCCGACGTGTACGCCGAGGCGATCGCCACGACCGGGCCGGGCGGCATCAGCAACACCAGCACCGAGGAGCGGATCGCCGAACGCCGCGAGGTGCTGGCGGCCGTGGCGCAGCGGGCACTGGCCGCCGGCCACGAGTTCGCCGACCGGCCGGGCCCCCGTCGCTCCCGGCGGCCCGGCGGCCTCACCGTCCGCGGCGGCGCCTCACCGCTCGGCGAGCACCTCGTGCGCAGGATCACCGACCTGGCCGACCTCGCCGACCCGGCCGGGGACGGCCTTCCGGACGCCACCCTCGACCTGACCGGCCTGCGCGAGGGCGCCCCGGCCCAGGAGTTGACGGTCCGCCTGCCCGGCGACCCGCGCCCGTACACCCTCGCCGTGGGCGAGGTCTACGGCCCCGGCTGCTCCCGCGACACCCTCATCGGCCGCATGGTGTGGGACGCCCTGCGCAGCCACCCGGTGACCGTCCACGGCGATCCCGACAGCGAGCTGCACCCCGTCTACGTGGACGACCTGGCCGACGCCGTCCTGTCGGTGCTCCGCTCCCGCCCGACCACCCGCGCCTTCACCGTCGCGGCCGAGAAGCCCACCACCCTCGCCGAGCTGGCGAACGCCGTGCACGCGGCCGTCCGCCCGGTGCCGGTGCAGACCGCCCCCTCGTCCCACGACCTCACCGTCCCCCCACGGGAGTTCACGGACGGCCTGCGCCCGCCCGGCTGGGCGCCGGCAACCGACCCGGCCAAGGGGCTGCACGCCTTCTCCCAGTGGCTGGCGTACGAGGGAACCCTGCTCACCGTCGTCTGACCCCACCGGCCCCCGCCGCCGCACCCCCGGCCGAGGCCCATCGCCTCGGCCGGGCCGCTGCCGCAGTCCTCTTCCAGCCGTGCGGCCAGCGACGTCGAGCCCCGATCCGGGAGGGCGGGCGGCCGGCGGCCGGCGGCCGGCACGACCGGCTATCAGGCGGGGAAGCTGCCGCCCATGCTCCACATGACGGACCAGGGCTGACCGGGAACGACGGTCTTCTCGTAGATGTTGCCGCTGGTGCCGTGGGAGTAGACCCGGACGGTGCCGTCGGTGTCGGTGAGGGTGGCGGGTGAGCCGTCGAGGTTGCTGCCGCCGAGGTTCATGCCGAAGTTCCAGCCCTGGAAGGGGCGGAGGTCGTTCTCGTACAGGGTGTGGTCCGCGCCGTGGGCGACAACGATCACCGTGTTGTCCTTCCCGATCGTGGCGGAAGGAGAGTTGACGAGGTTGTTGCCACCCATGTCCCACATCACGGACCAGGGCTGACCCGGAACCACCGTCTTCTCGTAGAGGTGACCGTTGGTGCCGTGGGAGTAGACCCGGACCGTGCCGTTGTTGTCGGTGACCGCGGCGGGGCTGTTGTCGAGGTTGCCGCCACCGAGGTTCATGCCGAGATTCCAGCCCTGGAAGGGGCGGAGGTCGTTCTCGTACAGGGTGTGGTCCGCGCCGTGGGCGACAACGATCACCGTGTTGTCCTTCCCGATCGTGGCGGAAGGAGAGTTGACGAGGTTGTTGCCACCCATGTCCCACATGACCGACCAGGGCTGACCCGGAACCACCGTCTTCTCGTAGAGGTGACCGTTGGTGCCGTGGGAGTAGACCCGGACCGTGCCGTTGTTGTCGGTGACCGCGGCGGGATTGTTGTCGAGGTTGCCGCCACCGAGGTTCATCCACATGTTCCAGCCCTGGAAGGGGCGGAGGTCGGCCTCGTAGAGGACGTGGTCCGCGCCGTGGGCGACGACGATGATCGTCCCGTCCTTGGCCACGGTCGCGGCCGGCTCGCTGGCCACGTTGCCGCCCATGTCCCACCAGCCGGACCACGAAGCGCCCTTGTCCAGGTGGTTCTCGTAGATGTGGCTGTCGGACCCGCGGCGGTAGACCCGGACCGTACCCTTCTGGTCCACCACCGTCGAGGACGAGTGCGACAGGGGCGCCGGGGCGCTGTCCACGATGTTGTCGTAGCGGTAGGCGCTGAAGCCACCGGCGGCGAGGGCGCTGCGAGTCCGGGTGGAGACGCGCGCGTTGGTACCGCTGTGGGCCTCCTCCATGACGGTGGCGGTGGTGTGGCCCGAGTCGGCCCATTCCTTGAAGAGCACAACGTGGCTGTCGATGTTGTCCAGCATGTCGCCGGGCTTCAGGTCGTCGTAACTGCCCAGCTTCGTGGCGAAGTTGGGAAGCGTCCAGGTCGTCTCGCCGTAGTTGTTGGCGCTGGACGACGAGAGGTGCCAGGCCATCGAGACGAAGCCGGAGCAGTCCTGGCGGTAGGTGCCGTTGGCGTCCTTCCAGTAGCTGGTCTGGCTGTACGGGACGCCCTGGTCGACCCAGGACTGGGCCCGGGCTATGACCTCGTCGCGGGTGATCGTGCCGTTGACCGGGGAAGCGGTGTCACCGGCGGAGAGGCCCGGGTGCTGCGCGGCGGCTGCGGCGAGCTCCGACGAGGTGGCCGTCGTGGGGTTCTCGACGGTGGGCGAGAAGGCGGTCCCGTATCCGGTCGCGGCGGCGCCGGGCTGCGGCGAGCTGCCGGCGACCGGGCTCCCGGTGGGCGACGGGCTCGCGGAGGCGCTCTGGGCTCCGAGCCCCAGGGCCATCGGCAGGGCTGCCGCAGCAGCGATCGCTGCGGCCACCCGGATGGTACGGCTGAGCATGGTGACTCCTTGACGAGGTGTGGGAAGGCATGGCAATGCCCGGGCTTCGGGCGGCCATGGGAGAGGGAACGCGTCGCCGGGGCGACACGGAGGAAGGGCCTCATTGGTGCGCCGGGCCTTCGGTGGCTACCGCCGGACCGGGTCGTCGCTGTCACGGTCGGAGGTCCGGATCCGGCAGGCATCCGGGGCCGCCCGTCAGGACAGCCGGGGTTCCCGCCAGCAGCGGCGATCTTGATCCGCGGGTGGCCGGAGCCGCCGCCGGCCGGGGGCGCCGTGCCGCCGCCCCCGGCCCGCGACGGCCACGACGGTCGGCGCTGCCGCCAACCGGCCGCGGACGATGGACATGCGGGTTCTCGGTTTCACTGCTCCCCCCCGGGTCGGCGGCGCATCCGCCGCTGATCGATGGGAGGGAGCCTGGCCGACACGCCTGTCACGCCGCCGAGATCCGCCTGTCACGGCCCCAAGACGAATCGGAGGTCGCTTCCCGGACGACGCGAAGCTCAGCGGCAGCCCGTGTTCGCGAGCTGGTCGAGGCCTTCGCGCGCCTGCCGCATCCCGTCCGACAGGTCGTGCTCGACCGCGATCCCGAGGGCGCGTTCGAAGCAGGACCGGGCGTCGCTCCACTCGGCGAACAGGAGGTGCACCCGCCCGGTGACGACCAGACAGTCGGCGACCCTGGCGAGGTTTCCGACGCGGTACTGGAGGTCGAGGGCCTCCGCAAGCGCGGCGACGGCCTCCGCGCGTCGGCCGGAGCGCCCCAGCGTGTCGCCGAGCAGGGCGAGCGTGATCGCGACATTGCCCAGGTGGCCTTCGCCGCGCCAGTCGGCGAGGGAACGCCGGAAGTTCGCCTCGGCGGCGGGGAGGTCGCCGTTGAGCAGCAGCGTGCGGCCCATGGCGCAGAGCACCTTCGGGGACGGGGCCACACCGGCTTCCCGTTCTCGTTCGAGCGCTCGGGTTCCGTACGCGAGCGCCTGCTCGCCCCGCTCCAGACTCACGGACACGTGGGTGAGGTTCCACAGGGCGGTTGTCACGCCCTTCTCCTCGCCGACCTCCTCCAGCGTCGCCAGCTCGGTCCGGAACACTTCGGCGGCCTCCGCGGGGCGGCCCGCCCGGGCGTGCGTGACACCGATGTGGCGGTGCAGTCTGGCCTGCCCCAGTCGGTCTCCGTTGTCCTGGGCGGTGCGCAGGGCCATGCTCAGGCAGGTACTCGTCTCCCCGGTCCACCAGTGCGTCGAGGCGTACCCCCTCAGGTGGACGGCGATGAGCCAGGCGAGGTCCGGACGTGTCGACGACCCTGCGTGCCGGATCGCCTCCTTGACGTGCGGCAGTTCCCGAACGCACCACTGCAGCGCCTGCTGGTGGCCGTCGAAGACCGGCAGCGGCGCGGCGATGCTCTCGTTGACGGGCGCGTTGGTCTCGATGCCCGGGGCCATCGCTTCGCCGGCCCGCTCCAGGGCCGCCGCGTACCAGGCGGCGAGCCGGACCACGGCCGCGTCGAGACTCTCGGCCGTCTCCTCCTCGCCGGCCCGCTCGGCGGCGAACTCGCCGACCAGGTCGTGGAGGCGGTAACGCAACGGTTCCGGGCTCTGGACCAGCTGGTAGTCCACGAGGAGTTCCAGCAGGCGACCCGTCGTGCTCGCCGTACGCCCCACCACCGCCGATGCGGAGTCGATCCCGAAGACGACGCCCGGCCACAGCCCGAGCAGGCGGAACGCCCGCGCGGCATCCCGCTCCAGCGGTGCGACGCCGTCGCGCAGGGCCAGGTAGCTCGACGACAGCGAGGCCCGCACGCCGAGATCGCCCACCGCCAGCTCCTCCAGCCGTCGACCGCCCTCGAGCTGCTGTGCCAGCACACCCATCGGCCAGGCCGGCCGCGCGACCAGGCGGGCCGCGGCGATGCGCAGGGCGAGCGGGAGTCCGGCGCAGGCGGCCAGCACCCGCAACGCACCGTCCGGGTCCCCCTCGACGCGGTCGGCTCCGCAGGCGACGGAGAGGAAGGACCGCTGTTCCTCGATGCCGAGGACCGCCAGGTGCAGTTGGAAGGCCCTCGGAAGGGTGGTCAGGCTGTTGCGGCTGGTCACGAGCACCGCGGAGCGGCCGTCACCGGGCAGCAGGGGGAGGATCTGCGCGGCGTCGCGGGCGTTGTCGAGGACCAGCAGCACCCGACGTGCGGCCAGGACGGTGCGCAGCCGTGCGGCGCAGTCGTCGGTGTCCTCGGGGAGCCCGCGCAGGTCGGGAGTGAGGGCGGTGAGGAATCGGGCCAGCACCTCGTGGGCTTCGCGGTGCCTCCCGTTGCCGAAGCCGAGCAGGTCGACGTACAGCTGTCCGTCCGGGAAGCGGTCCTTGACCCGGTGGGCCGCGTGCAGGGCGAGGGCGGTCTTGCCGATGCCTCCCATGCCGGAGATGACCGCCAGGCAGGTTCCGTGGCCGCCCGCGGCCGCGATCAAGCGCTCGGACAGCTGGTCCAGTTCCTGCTCGCGCCCGGTGAAGTCGGCGATGTCGGCAGGGAGTTGCGCCGGGCGGTGGTGCGGTGCGCGCACCGGGGCCGGGCTGCCGCCGGATCGCCGGGGTGGTGGCGTCCCGACATCCTCGGCGCTCAGAATCGCCCGCTGGATCTCCTGGGCCCTGGCACTCGGTTCGACGCCGAGTTCCTCGCGCAGCGTCGTGCGCAGACGCCGGTAGGCGGCGAGCGCCTCCGCTCGCCGGCCTTCGCCTTGGAGGGCGAGCATCAGCTGGTGGTGGAATGCCTCGTGCAGCGGCTGCTCGTCGACGAGCCGGGTGAGCTCGGTGACCAGGCCGGCCGACCGGCCCAGCCGCACACGCGCCTCGCAGTGCCATTCGAGGGCCTGCAGCCGGGCTTCCTGCCACTGCTCGCGCGGCGCCCGGGCAACCGCGAGGTCCGGTAACTCGGCCAGCGGGACGCCGCGCCACAGGGCCAGCGCCGCGGACGACTCCTGGTGGACGGTGTTCCAGTCGCCGGTCGGCCATGCGCCGCGTGCCCGGTCGAGGTGGTGCTCGAACACCCGGTAGTCCAGTTCGTCGTCGGCGACCGCGAGTCGGTATCCCAGCGGTGTGGCCGACAGCCTCGTGCCGGTGCCGTCGGACAGGACCTTGCGCAGCCGCGCCGCCAGGTTGTGCAGGGCGGCGGAGCCGGAGGCCGGTGGGTCGTCGTGCCACAGGGCGTCCTGGAGGCGGTCGGTGGTGACCGCCTGGTTCGGGTGCAGCAGCAGCACCACCAGCAGTGAGCGAAGCCTGGCACCACGAACAGCACGCTCCTGCTTGCCTTCCTGGACGCTCAGTTCGCCAAGGAGCCGGAACCGCATCTTCCCCCCTGAAAGACGATCTTCGCCTCATAGTAGGGCTGGGCGGGTGATGCGGGCCGGTCGCGCTGGACCGGTCGCGGGAGGGCCGCCGTTCCCCTGCGAGGCAAGGGGCGGCGGCCCTCCCGCGTCGACGGCCCAGGGGCCGTCACGGGTGGCGGACGGTTCAGAGGCGGGGGTCCACCAGGATCTTCACGGCCGTCTCGTTGTGGTGGATGAGGGTCTCGAAGCCTTCGCTGACGAGATCGTCCAGCCCGATGGTCCTGGTGATGAACGGCGCCAGGTCGATACGCCCCTCCTGCACGAGCTTGATGGTCTGCGGGTGGGAGTTGACGTAGGCGATCGTGCCGCGCAGGTCGACCTCCTTGAGGACCAGCTTCTGCATGTCGAGCGACGCCGGCTTGCCCCAGATCGAGATGACGGTGATGACGCCGCCCGGCTTGACGGCGTCGAACAGCGTGTCGAGGACGGCGTTGACGGACGTAGCCTCGAACGCGACGTCCGCGCCCCTGCCACCGGTGAGGCGCCGGACCTCCTCCGCGACATCGGTGACGGCGGGGTCGATGACGTGGTCGGCGGCCTTGGCGTCCAGCGCCTTCTGCCGGCGCAGCGAGCTGAGCTCGGAGACCGCGACCTCGACGCCCATCGCCTTGAGCACCGCGCAGGTCAGCAGCCCGATGGGGCCGGCGCCGCCCACGAGGGCGAAGTCGCCCGCCTTGGCACCCGAGCGCTGGAAGGCGTGGTACCCCACCGACAGCGGCTCGATGAGGGCCGCCTGGTCCAGCGGGACGTCGCCGACCGGGTGGACCCAGCGGCGCTCGACGACGACCTTCTCGGCGAGCCCCCCGCCGCGGCCGCCCAGCCCGATGAAGTTCATGTCGGGCGAGAGGTGGTAGACCGGATTGTTCTCACTGGTGTCGACATCGGGGCGCAGGATGTAGGGCTCGACGACGACGCGGTCGCCCGGCTCCAGGTCCTCGACGCCCTCGCCCACCGCGTAGACGACGCCGGACATCTCGTGGCCGAGGGTCACGGGGGCGGACTCGCCGGAGACCGGGTGCGGGTGGCCCGCCGGCGGTACGAAGATCGGCCCGTCGAGGTACTCGTGCAGGTCGGTGCCGCAGATCCCGCAGTAGGCGACGTCGATGCCGACCGTTCCCGGGCCGACCGTGGGCTCCGGAGTGTCTTCGATGCGGATGTCACCGCGGTCGTAGTAGCGCGCAGCCTTCATTTGAACTGTCCTCTTCACCTGTTGTGCTCACGGCCCGCGTCGGGTCGTACCGTGCAGTGAGGCCTGCGCCTCACCAGGCGGATTTAAGTTGACCCTTAAACATTACCTCCGGCGCCGCGCACCGGCGCGGCGACACGCCCGGCACCGGGGCATCTCCGCAGCTCAGCGCTCGCGGCCGCGTGCCTTCAGCGGGAGCCCCGGGAGTTCCGGGGCGTGGAGGCGGGCGCCGTCGTAGCCGTGGACCTCGCCGAAGCGGGTGCCCTGCTCCCAGTCGGTGCGGGCCTGGGTGATCTCGTCGCCGGTGCGGCCGATGAAGTTCCACCACATGACGAGTTTTTCGGCGAAGGGTTCGCCGCCGAGGAGGAGGAAGGTGGCGTCGGTGGTGGCGTGGAGGGGGAGGGTGCGGCGGCCGGTGCCGAGGTAGAGCATGGCGCCGGGGTCGAGGGAGACGGTGTCGACGTCGACGGTGCCGGACATGGTGAGGACGGCGTACTCGAAATCGGGGTCCAGCGGCAGGCGCAGGTCGGTGCCGGCGGTGAGGGTGAGGTCGGCGCCGACGAGGGGGGTGTGGGTGGTGCCCGGGGAGGTGGCGCCGTCGAGGGTGCCGAGGATGACGGTGGCGGACAGGCCCGGGGCGGTGACGGTGGGCAGGTCGGGATGGTGTTCGAAGGCGGGTTCGCGGTGGCGGTGGGCGTCGGGCAGGGCGACCCAGAGCTGGGCGCCGTGCAGGAAGCGGGCGTGCGGGCGGGGGGACTCCTCGGAGTGGGAGATCGCCCGCCCGGAGGTCATCAGGCCCAGCTCGCGCGGGCGCACGGTCTGCAGGCTGCCGAGGCTGTCGCGATGCAGGACCTCCCCGGCGTGCAGCCAGCTGACCGTCTGCAGGCCCATGTGCGGGTGCGGGGGCACCTGCATGCCCGGCTCGTCCGCGATGTCGTCCGGACCGTAGTGGTCCACGAAGCACCACGCCCCCACCATCCGCCGACCCAGGTTCGGCAGGAGACGGCGCACGACGGTGCTCTCGCCGAGCGGCACCCGGCGGGCGGTCAGCAGGTCGCGGACCGGTCCGGTGCCGGGCTCGCCGCCGCAGGTGGTCGGGGCGGGCTTGACGTCGAGGTTGCTCATGGGGCGGTCACCGCCGTGTGCGTCGGGCCGGGGAGGGGTGGCAGGGCCCGCCCCGCCCCGGCCGGAGGGGTCGTCGCAACGATCCTCCTCCAGGGCCCGGCGATCCTCCAGCCGGGACCGCCCGGCCGGGCCCCCTCGGCCTCAGTGCGCGCAGGCCCAGTCCGCACCGGCGCTCGCGCCCTCGGCGAGCGTGCGCAGCTTGGCGACCGCCTCGGCCGGGTCCTCGGCGCCGTACACCGCCGAGCCGGCGACGAAGACGTCCGCGCCGGCCTCGGCGCAGCGCTCGATGGTGCTCGCCGACACACCGCCGTCGACCTGGAGCCACAGCTCCAGCCCGTGCTCGGCGATCAGCTGCCTGGTCCGGCGGATCTTCGGCAGCATGATGTCCAGGAACGCCTGGCCGCCGAAGCCCGGCTCGACGGTCATGATCAGCAGCATGTCCAGCTCGGGCAGCAGGTCCTCGTAGGGCTCGATCGGCGTGGCCGGCTTGAGCGCCATCGACGCGCGGGCGCCCTTGGCCCGGATCTCGCGGGCGAGCCGGACGGGCGCGGCGGCGGCCTCGACGTGGAAGGTCACCGAACCGGCGCCCGCCTCCACGTACTGGGGGGCCCAGCGGTCCGGGTCCTCGATCATGAGGTGGCAGTCGAGCGGGATGTCGGTGGCCCGGGCCAGCGACTCGACCACCGGCACGCCGAGGGTCAGGTTGGGCACGAAGTGGTTGTCCATCACGTCGACGTGCAGCCAGTCCGAGCCCCGCACGGCCTCGGCCTCCTGGGCGAGCCGGGCGAAGTCCGCGGACAGGATGCTGGGGTTGATCTGCGCCATGGGGCCTGTTACCTCTTCTGCCTTCTTGCCAACGTGCCGACGTACCGACGTAGCGAGGGATCGGGCGTGCGCGGGGGCGCACCCCGGCCATCATCTCGTGCGCCGCCGGCCACGTGTCACCACCGAGACCTCCGCGTGACCGTCATCACACCCCGAGCAGGGTTATCGTGGCCGCCGCCGTGGTCATCAGCCTCTACGAGAACACTCGTACGGCGCGCCAGTCCCTCCCCGAGGAAGGTTCCCCTTTGGCCGATCTCGTCCATCCCGCCCGGGCCCTGTGGTGGCTCTTCGAGCCGGTGCACGCCGTCACCTACTTCACCCCGGAAGGCCTCGGCGCCTTCGAGGACGTGGGCCTGCGCGGGGTCGCGCGCAGCTACTTCGCCGGCCGCGCCGCCCCGCTCGGCCCGGTGGACGCGCCACCCGTGATCGCCGCCTTCTTCAACTTCGCGCCCGCCCCGATCGAGCGCGCCCTGCCGGCGATCTGGAAGCTCGCCGACCCGGACACGGCGCTCGCCGCCCGGGCCGCCGGTGCCTCGGCGGCCCTGGCGCGGCTGCTGGAGCACGTCGACCGGGCGCAGATCGAGCTGGCGACCGACCTCCTGGAGGACGCCGTCACCCGGCTGGACTGCGCCGGGCGGGTCCTGGCCGCTGCCAACGCCGCCCTCCCCCGCCCGTCCGACCTGCACGGCCGGCTCTGGCAGGCCGCCACCGTGATGCGCGAGCACCGCGGCGACGGCCACATCGCCGCCCTGGTCTCGGCGGGGCTGGACGGCTGCGAGGCGCTGGTCGTGCGCTGCGCCCTGGACGTGCGGCGCGAGGCGCTGCAGCCGTTCCGCGGCTGGACGGACGAGGAGTGGGACGCGGCCGCCGCCCGGCTGACCGAACGCGGCTGGCTCACCGAGCGCGGCACCATCACCGAGTGCGGCCGGATGCGCCACCAGTCCCTGGAGGCGGCGACCGACCTCGCCGCCGCCCGGGTCTGGGAGGACCACCCGCGCGCCGAGCTCGACCGGCTCGCCGCCGCCCTCAAGCCGATCTCGGCGCTCTGTCGCACGGCCCTGCCCCCGATCAACCCGATCGGGCTCCCGGCGACCACCACCGCCTGACGTTCCCGGCCGGTCACCGTCCCCGCCCGTCCGATGGCG
This sequence comes from Kitasatospora sp. NPDC004723, assembly GCF_040609255.1. Lineage (NCBI taxonomy): Bacteria > Bacillati > Actinomycetota > Actinomycetes > Kitasatosporales > Streptomycetaceae > Kitasatospora > Kitasatospora sp. NPDC004723. The sequence goes on from NZ_JBEXJT010000021.1 coordinate 100,553, forward strand.
GGGACGGTGGCCGGCCGGCTGGCTACTTGGCCGCCGCCTGCCCTGCCGCCGCCTGCCCTGTCGCCTGCCCCGCCGCCTGCCCCGCCGCCGCCTGCCCCTCCGCTTCCGAGCGGAAGGCGAACCGCTGCGCGGCGCTCCGACCGCGGCGCTCCACCGGCAGCACCCCGGTCGCGCCCGCGAGCCCGAACGGCGGCATGTCGAAGTACACGCACTCGTACGACCCCTCCGGCACGACGTACGTCTCGTGCCAGAGCCCGACCCGCCCGCGCAGCCGGCCCTCCTTGAGCTCCCTGTTGGCGATCTTCCACACCCGGTGGTGGAAGGCGTCCGGAGCGCTCGCGTACCGGTACAGCTTCTCCTTGGACTCCCAGTACTGGACGACGTAGTAGGTGCGCGGCGAGGCGGTCAGCAGGACCTTGCCGCGCAGGCCGCGCTCCGGTTCCTTCGCCAGGTCGTGCAGCATCCGGAACATCGCCAGCATTACCGGCACCCACTGGTGGACGGCCCAGAACCGGTTGATCCGCATCCCGATGAGCAGGACGACGGTGTCCCCGGTGGCGGCCGCGGTGGTGAAGCCCGGAGTCGGTTTCGCGAACACGTCTGCCCCCAGCCTGTCGGCGTTTTCCGGCCCTCCCGCCGCTTCGGCTACTCGCGGGTAGAGGCCGATGTGAGCGGTGATTACACCAGCGCGGACAGAGCCGGTCAACCCTTCGCGCGCGCGAAGTCCCTTTTGCTCAAGGGGTGTTGGCGACGCCCCGAGAGGTTCGTTCAAGCAGCACCTCGAGCCTCGGGTCGCGCAACAGCCGTCGCCACCCCGGTCATCGAACTCGGGCCGGTCCCTGGGCCGGTCCCTGGGCCGGGGCGCCCCACCACCGGGTCAACGCGGCCTCCAAGTCCCCCTGGTCGTCGCCGGTCCAGGCCACATGGCCGTCCGGCCGCAGCAGCAGCGCGGGCGCATCCAGCTCCGTGCCCGCACCGTCCACGTGGTCGACGCGATCCGCCCAGCCGTCGACGGAGAGCCGTCCGCCGGTGCGGTCGAGGAGCAACCCTCGGCCGCCGTGCATCAGTTGGTAAAGCCTGCGGTCCCCCGCGAGCCGGACGTCCCGCAGCCGCCGGCCGACGAGCTCGCCGCCCCCTCCGCCCCCTCCACCGAAGTCGTAGCGGAGGTCGACGGCGGTGATCATCCCGGTCACATAGCGGTTGACCTCCTCGATCTCCATCAGCCGCGTGAACAGCCCCCGCAGCGCGGTCGGCCCCGACGCGCTGCCGAGCAGGGTCATCTGCGCGCGGGTGTTGCTCAGCACCCTCGCCCCGACCGGGTGGCGCTCCGCGTGGTAGCTGTCCAGCAGCCCCTCCGGCGCCCAGCCGGCGACCTCGGCGGCGAGCTTCCAGCCGAGGTTGAACGCGTCCTGCACGCCGAGGTTGAGGCCCTGCCCGCCGGTCGGCGGGTGGATGTGCGCGGCGTCGCCGGCCAGCAGCACCCGGCCGACCCGGTAGCGCTCGGCCTGCCGGGTGGCGTCGCCGAACCGGGAGAGCCAGTGCGCCGCGTGAGCGCCGAAGTCGGTGCCCGCGACGGCGCGCAGCCGCGCCTTGAACTCCTCCAGCGTCGGCGGCGTCGCCCGGTCCTCGGCGACGCCGGCCGCCGGTACGATCACCCGCGCGACCCCCGGCCGGCCGTCCACGTCGGGAGCCACGCCGAACCGCAGCTCGGTGCGGCGCACCCGCTCCACCACGGCGGCCACCTCCGCCGGGTCCGCGGACAGTTCCAGGTCGCCGATCAGCGTCTCCACCGTGGCGGGCTCACCGGGGAAGCCCACGCCGAGCGCCTTGCGCACCGTACTGCGCCCGCCGTCGCAGCCGACGACGTAGCGCGAGCGCAGCCGCGTGCCGTCCACCAGTTCGACACTCACGCCGTCCGCGTCCTGACCCAGACCGTTGGCCTCGCACCCGCGCCTGATCTCGGCCCCGAGTTCGAGGGCGCGCTCCTCCAGCAGCCGCTCGGTGACCGCCTGCGGGGTGGCCAGCCCGTACGGGTGGGCGGTGTCCAGACTCGCCGGCCAGGGCGCCATGACGCCCCCGAACAGCCCGCCCACCTGGAACTTCTCGCTCACCGCAAGGAACCGCTCCAGCAGCCCCCGCTGGTCCATGATCTCCACGCTGCGCGCATGCAACCCGCGCCCGCGCGACTCCCCGCCCCGCTCCGCCCGCCGCTCCAGCACGAGCACACCGACCCCGTGCAGCCGCAGCTCGCACGCCAGCATCAGCCCGGTCGGCCCGCCACCGACCACGATCACATCCAGCACCGAAGGCCCCGTTCCGTCGTTCCCGCACATCCGCCGACCGGGGCAGAACGTCATGGACTCCGCGAATCCCACCGAATCCCGCCGTTCCGCCCCATCCCGGCCCAGGGCGACGATTCTGCGCCTCCCCCACCCCCTTGCCGCAAGGCCCCCCGTGCGCTATACGTTGAGAGTGGCGGTGAGTGGACACTCCTCCCGCTCTCGAAATCCTCCCCTTCCGCATCCGGCACACGGGTGCCCGCTTCTCGTCTCGGCGAGAACCGGGAAGCGGGCACCCGCGTGTCTGTCTCCCTCGTCCTCCGCCGCTACCAGGCGTAGTCCTCCGGCGCGGGCTTGTGGCCCGGGAAGAGGGTGTCGAGGCGGGCGAGGACCTCGTCGTCGAGCTTGATGTCCAGGGCGTGGACGGCGGCGTCGAGGTGGGCGGCGGTGCGCGGACCGACGATCGGCGCGGTGACGGCGGGACGCGAGAGCAGCCAGGCGAGGGCCAGGTCGGCGGGGTGCTCGCCGAGCTCGTCGGCAAGATCCTCGTAGGCCTGGATACGGGGCCGGTTGGCCTCCAGGATCTCGCCGGCGTGGGGCATCGCGCCGCGGACGAGGCTGCCCTCGCGCTCCTTGCGCAGGGCACCGCTGAGCACGCCGCTGCGCAGCGGGGACCACGGGATCAGGCCGAGCCCGTAGTGCTGGACGGCGGGGACGACCTCCAGTTCGATGGCGCGGTCGAGCAGGTTGTAGAGGGACTGCTCGCTGACCAGGCCGAGGAAGTTTCGGCTGCGGGCGGCCTCCTGGGCCTGGGCGATGTGCCAGCCGGCGAAGTTGCTGGAGCCGACGTAGATGATCTTGCCCTGGGCGACCAGGACCTCCATCGCCTGCCAGATCTCCTCCCAGGGCGTGTCCCGGTCGATGTGGTGCATCTGGTAGAGGTCGATGTGGTCGGTGCCGAGGCGGCGCAGACTGGCCTCGACGGAGCGGCGGATGGCGAGGGCGGAGAGCCGGCCCTCGTTCGGCCAGTCCCCCATCGGAGCGTAGGCCTTGGTGGCGAGCACGGTGCGTTCACGGCGGCCGTCGCCCTTGGCGAACCAGCGGCCGATGATCTCCTCCGTGTGACCCCTCCGGCCGCCGTCGACGGTCCGGCCGTAACTGTTGGAGGTGTCGAAGAAGTTGATGCCCAGTTCGTGGGCGCTGTCCATGATCAGATGGGCGTCGGACTCCTCCGTATGCGGGCCGAAGTTCATGGTGCCCAGGCAGAGTCGGGAGACGGTGAGGCCGGTGCGGCCGAGGTGGGTGAACTCCATGGGGCCACCCTGAGCCGCACCGGCCGTACTGTCCAGCACATTTCACCCCGCGGGACACGGGTCGCACCGGCCCCGGCGGTTTGCCTGCCCGTCAGCGCCCGCGGGTGCCGTGGGTGGCGAACTTCCGTACCGCGAGCGGACCGCAGAGCAGCAGCAGGAGCCCGCACCGGAGCAGGGTTGCCGGAGTCGCGTGCCGCATCGACCGGGCGGCGGACGGGGCCAAGTGGCTGGCGGAGCCGGCCGGTTACCTCGGCCCCGACGCCGCCTTCGACCGCACCTTCGACCGCACCCTCGACCGCGTCATCACCGCCGCGCCGGCCCCGCTGAAACAGCCCTGACCGGCGGCCCCGGCGTCACCCCGTCAAAATCGTTTCCCCAGGACCCCGTCCTCCCCCTACCGTGACCCGGTCAACGATCGCGCTCAGGAGCCCAGGAGGCGGACACCGCCATGCAGACCCACCACCACGGCTGGGCCGACGAGGGCTTCGGCGCCGTCGCCGACACCTTCGCCCGCAACTTCGCCGACTTCCCCGAACTCGGGGCCGCCGTCACCGTCCACGCGGGCGGCCGCAAGGTGGTCGAACTGTGGGGCGGCGTCGCCGACGAGCGCACCGGCAGGCCCTGGCAGGCGGACACCGTCGTCCCGGTCTTCTCCTGCGCCAAGGCACTCGTCTCCCTCTCCGCCCACCTGCTCGCCCAGCAGGGCCGACTCGACCTGGACGCGCCGATCGCCCGCTACTGGCCCGAGTTCGCGAGGAACGGCAAGCAGGCGATCACCACCCGCATGGTGCTGGCCCACCGCGCCGGCATCCCGGCCCTCGACGCGCCCCTCACCTTCGCCGAGCTCGCCGCCTGGACGCCGGTCATCCGCGCCATCGAGAACCAGAAGCCCCTCTGGGAACCGGACACCACCCACGAGTACCACGGCCACGTCTTCGGCTTCGCGATCGGCGAAGTGATCCGCCGCATCACCGGCCTCACGCCGGGGCAGTTCTTCCATCGCACCTTCTCCTCCCCCCTCGGCCTGGACGCCTGGCTCGGCCTGCCCGCCACCGAACTCCCCCGCCTGGCCCGCCTCTCCGAGGCCGATGGCCGCCGCCCGATGCCCGGCCCCGAGCACCTGCTCACCCGCATCGTCACGATGAACGGCGCCCTCGTCTTCCCCGGCCTCGACGCCCCGCACGGCTGGAACGACCCCGACCTGCACGCCGTCGAACTCCCCGGCGCTGGCGCCGTCGCCTCCGCCACCGCCCTCTCCACCCTCCTCGCCGCCACCGTCACCGGCCTCGACGACACCCCACCCCTGCTCACCCCGGCCACCCTCGCCGAGGCCACCCGCGAACTCTCCTCCGGCCCCGGCTACCTGGGCTTCGACCTCGGCGCCCGCTGGTCCTCCGGCTTCCTCCTCCCCTCCCCCACCCTCCGCCCCATGCTCAGCCCCCACAGCTTCGGCAACGACGGCGCCGGCGGCCAATTCACCTTCGCCGACCCCCACCACGGCATCACCTTCGCCTACACCGCCAACCGCATGATCGGCCACGCCGACCCCCGCGCCAACAACCTCATTGACGCCGTCCGCACCTCCCTCGCCGCCTGACAGGTCGTGCGCTCCGGCTGGAGGGTCCAGCGCTGGTTGTCCTGGAGTCCGGGGCAGTCCCAGATGCCCAGGCGCGTTCCCTGCTCGGTCGCCCGCGGGGTCGGTAGCGGCCCCGGAAGGCCGTCCGAGGGCACGGCTGAAGAGGTCGCGCTGGAGGCGGAGCCTGACGTGTAATGGTGACGTCGGGTACTGGAACTGCCCGGATACCTCCGGCAGAGCGGCTTAGGCTCGGGCTCAGGTGTAGTCGAAGAAGCGGTCCCACCAGGTCTGCGGTCCGAAGCAGGAGTTGAGGCTTCTGACCCCGTCGTAGCGGGTCCAGAGCAGATGCTCGGAGACGGTGATGTAGCCGAGCGCGTCGAGTTCGTCATCGATGCGGCGACGGTCGGTGCTCTCGAAGAGCACGCTTTCTTCTTCCGCGTCATAGCTTCCAGGGTTCCCCAGCGTCACAGCGGCGAGGCCGCCGAAGTTGCTGACCCTGATGGTGATGTGGTCGCCGCTGGCCGTCGCGGTGGCGGGGACGACGATCGTCCCGTGGTGGCTGGCGTCCTGAACACCTCGATCGACGCTGCAGGTGCAGCGGAACCGCTGGTTCAGCGTGGCTGAAAGCTGATCGAATCGGGCTCGCGTCGCGGTGTGGTCGTAGTTCTCGGGGAACTCGATGTGGTCGGGATCGTCGAGGTCCCTCAGCAGAGCCCAGATGTGCTGGTCATCGAGGGGCACGGTCATCGTCTCCGTGTCGGTGCGGATGAGTGCGGGCGAGGATAATGGCGGGACTCCGTGTCGCTCAGTGCCAACCCCAGCAGCGGTAGTTCGGGACGCGCTCGGTTCCTCGGAGGACTCTCTCGGCTCCGTCCGGGATGAGCGGGAAGTTCGGGGCCATCCCCTCCAGGCACTCGGCGCACCAGAGCGCCGCCAGGCCCGTCCCGGCATCAAGCCCGGTGACCGTGCAGATCAGCCTGAGGGACGAGCCGGCCCCGCAGTTCGGACACCGCCTGGTCGAGGCCGACGGAGCATCGACCATCAGGTCGTCGTAGAGCGCACCCCAGGCCTCGTGCTGGTCCATCCGACGAGCCTCCGTCCAACTCCCGCCCGTCTCCGTGCCCCCGCCCACGGGCCGAACGATGCGTCAGCATAGCGGGGCGCGCGTGGAGGGGGTTCGCGCTCCCGGGGTGGGGTCAGGTGAGGGCGTGGGGGAGGGTGGTGCGGACCCATTGCTCGGGTTCGGAGAGGTGCGGAGCGTGACCGGCCTGGGGGTAGACGTGGCGGTCGGGCTTGGGGAGGGAGAGGTCGATCAGGTCGAGGATCTCGCCGTACATCAGTTCGCTGTCGTCGCTCTGGGTGAGGAGGACACGTTCGGTGAAGCGGTTGAGGGCGGTGAGGTCGAGGTCGAGGGCGTCCGGGTCGCGCAGTTCGTCGAGGTAGGTGGGCGCGTTGCGGATGAAGGTGTGGCGGACCGGCGCGGGGAGTTGTTCCCACGCCCCCGGGCCGAGGGCGATGGTGTCGACGTAACGCTCGGCGCCGGCCGCTGATTCGGCCTGTTCGAGGAGTTCGCGGACGGCGGAGATCCGTTCGGCGAAGGCGACGCCGAGGGGTCTCAGCTCCGGGTCGGCGAGCAGGGTGCCGGTCGCGGGCGGTTCGTGGACGGCCACGCCGCGCAGCAGGTCGGGGCGGGCGGCGGCGAGGCGGAGGGCGATCAGGCCGCCGTAGGAGTCGCCGCAGACGTAGGCGGGCGCGAGGCCCAGGCCGACGATCAGACCGGCCAGGTCGGCGGCGTCCTCGTACACGGAGCCCTGGGTGAGCAGGTCGTCGCTGCGGCTGTGCCCGCGCCGGTCGTAGGCGACGACGGTGGTCTCCTCGGCGAGCCCAGGCAGCACGCGTGCCCAGCTGTCGGCGTCCGTCCAGGAGCCGTGCACCAGCACCAGCCCCGGCCCCGCGCCCCGGGTCTCGTAGTACAGCGACACCCCGTTCACCCTGATCTCGGCCATCGCGAGCCTCCCGACCTCGGTCGTGCACCGACAACGCCCCACCCACCAGCGTGACACACCCCCGTCAGACCGGTCGGATGAGCGGACAGGAGCCCATGGAGGTGGTTTCACCGAGGGTGACGGGGGCGGCCTCGTCGAGCAGCACGCGCGCCCAAACCCGCTTGCCGGTTCCGCGGCGGACGATGACGCCGAAGTCGAGGGCGAGTTGGCGGACGAGGTCGATGCCGCGCCCGCCCTCGTTGAAGCGGCGCGGCCGGCGCTCCTGGAGCGGGAGGTCGTGCCGCGGGTCCCAGACTTCGATCCGGCAGTCGCCGTCGAACTCCTGGAGGTAGAGCCGGACTTCGCCGTGCCCCTGGCAGGCGTGGACGACGGCGTTGGTGACCAGCTCGGAGGCGATGAGGACGAGGTCGTCGACCCGCTCCCCGGTCCACCCCCACGCGGTGAGCTGGTCGCGGATGTGACGGCGGGCGACCCGCACCGAGGTGCCGTGCTCGGTGAGGGAGGTCTCCCAGGTGCGGAGGACGGGTCTGCGCAAGGCGGACATGGCAGGGCCCCTTCTGGAGCGTGTCCATTCGGTCACGTTGAGTGTGGGGCATCCAAAATCGAAACTGCAACATCATTGCTGGAAGAAATTAATTGATCTTGAAGCGGACTTGAGTGCGCGGCCCCGATCTGGTGAGACTGGACACCCATACCCGAAGGGAGGGGCGCCACTTGAGCAAGCAACTGTCGGCGATCAGGCAGATCCGTCTCGGCGACGAACTGCGCGCCTGGCGGCTGGAGAACAACAGGACCCTCGTCGACATGACGGCCGGTCTGAAGGGCTGGAGCCCCGGTCGGTTGAGCCGAATCGAACGGGCCCAGCAGCAGATCAGCCCGGCCGACCTGACCAAGCTGCTCGATCACGCCGGTGTCACGGGCCAGGACCGTGAGGATCTGGAGAGTCTGCTCGGAGACGCCCCGCCCAAGCAGTGGTGGCGCGACCTGGACTACGCGGAGACGATCACGCCGGCCTTCGCCGAATACCTGGCGTTGGAAGCCGATGCGTCGCACATACTGAACTTCTTCCCGTCCGCGTTCCCCGGTCTCGTCCAGACCGAGGGCTATGCGCGCGAGATGATCGCGGCTGGCGTCGATGCGCCCAACGACGAGCTCGTCGAGGCCGGAGCCGAGGTGCGCGTCCTGCGCCAGCGCAGACTGACCGAGGAGCCACGGCTCGACTTCAAGGCCTACTTCGGCGAGGTCGCGCTGCTGATCGCGGGCGACCAAACGGTGCTGGCCGGCCAGATCCGGCACGCGATCAAGGTCGCCAACTACCCGAACGTGACCCTGCGCATGGTGCCGCTGAGCGCCGGTCGGCCAGGCGTTCTGGCCTCGGGAATCACCCTCATGCGCTTCCCTGACGACCAATCCGACGGCTTCGTCTTCGTGGAAGCCATCGGCGGTATGCTCCCCAGGAGAACGGGACGCGACGTCAAGCGAGCCGAGAGGACCTTCGTGCGCGTCGAGCAGTTCGCGTTGTCGCCGGAAGACACCATCGCCGCCCTCGAACGCAAGCTGGAAGAGCTGACGTGAGCAAGAAGCACGACCCCTACGCCCACAACCCGGCCGACGCCGAGTGGTCGAAGTCCCCGTTCTCCGCCGAGGGCAACGGCGACTGCGTGATCATCGCCCGCTTCCCCAACGGCGACGTCTGGCTCGGCGACGACAAGAACCCCGGCCGGCCCCACCTCGCGTTCGACCACGCCGAGTGGGCCGCGTTCGTCAAGGCGATCGAGAGCCGCTCCCCCAACTTCACCGCCTGAACCGCCTGATTTGCCGGAGCGTCGGAGTGGGAAGTCGGATCTGCCGACTTCCCACTCCCCCACCGACTCGCCCTACTCGACGCCGAGCGCCTTGCCGTAGACCGCCGAGCCACGACGGACCGTCATGCCCACGCGCTGGTACAGCGCCAGCGCGCCGGTCTCCGAATGCGTCCACAGCGTGCACGTCCGGCGGCCCCGGCGGTAGAAGGCCCGGAACGACGTCTGCAACAGCAAACGGGCGATCCCCCGGTTCCGGTGGTCCTTCCGGACGGCGACCCGCTCGACGTAGCCCTCCCCGGTCTCCGGGACGTTCAGCGACAGCACCGCACCGACCATCTCGTCACCGGCGAACGCCACCGCCGAGAGCTCCGACTCGAACGTGTCGAGCTCGACGGTGTGCCGGGCCCACTCCTCGTAGGACTTCCGCCGCTTCTGCCACTCGTCGAACGCGTCCTCGGTGAGCCGGTACGCGGCCCGTTCGTCGCCGGGCCGGAAGGGCCGCACGGTGATACCGGGCGGCGGGCCGGGCACCACGGGTTCGGCGGACATCTCGATCTCCAGCAGCCACTGGGTGACGAACGGCTCGTACCCCCGTGACCGCAACAGCTCCACCGCCGCCCGGTCGCCGTCCGAGAGCGTCTGGCTGAGCCGTTCACCGCCCGCCTGCCGTGCCCGCGCCTCGGCCCAGTCGAGCAGGGCGCTGCCCAGCCCCCTCCCCCGGTGGTCGGGGTGGACGTCGACCGCGCTGCGCCGGCCGCCGTGCACCCAGGCCCGGCCGACGAGGCACTCGGCCGTGTCGTACACGAGCAGCGTGTCGACGGCCGGGTCGAGACCGGGCAGGGTGAGGTCCGCGGCTATGCGGTCGGGTTCGGTGTCGGGGCGGCCCAGGAGTTCGCGCTCGCGGGCGGCGACCAGCTCGTAGATCGCGCCGGCATCGGCGACGGTCGCCGCCCGCAGCTCGTAGGAGTCCGGGAACGAGGAGGAGGACAGATCAGCCATGCCGTGACTCTGCGCCAACCGATCTCGCCCTGTCGACCGACTTACCCTCCTCCGGGCGCGGAAAGTCGGCCCCGCCGACTTCCCACTCCGGCGCTCCAACCGGCCGTGACCTGCTCGCCGACAGGTCGTTGCGCCGGGCGTGAAGACGACCCAAGCCCTCGCCCTCCTCGTGACCACCCTGTTCACCACCGCTCTTGCGGACACCGCCAACGCCGTCGCCCCCATCGCCCCGGCCACGGAAGCGAGCCTGCGGCTCACGGTGGCGCACGGCGCGACGCCCGGCGCCGGCATGCCGCACGTCGTCACCCTCGACTGCCCGCCGGACGGCGCCACCACCCACCCCGACCCGATCACCGCCTGTCGGCTGCTCGACTCCGTCAACGGCGACCTCGACCGGCTGAACGTCAACCCCGGCGTCTGCAACGACCTCTACGACCCGTACACCGTGACCGCCACCGGCGTGTACCGGGGACGGCAGCTCTCCTTCCAGCACACCTACGGCAACCACTGCGTCCTGCAACGCACCGCCGGCGCGTTCTTCGACTTCTGACCCGACCCCGCCGACGGCCGGGGACGGCGACCTGGGATGCTCTCCTCGGCCATCGATCGCACAGAGAGCGGGGGGACGGGGCATGGAGAACGGGGAGATCGGGGCGCTCCTGCGGGAGCGGGACGCGCGGGCGTGGCGGCGGGCCGAGGGCGCATGGGGCCGCGGCGTGCACCTGCTGGGGCTGCTGGCGCTCGGCGCGTGGCTGTGGGCGGTCGGGCTGGCCTTCGTACCGGCCTCGCACGAGTTCCCGAACGGCACCTCGGTGGACTGCGGCTCGCCGATGTTCTACGAGTACTACAGCGGCCGGGACTACACCCACTGCGCCGCCGTCACGGACGGCCGGATGCGCGACGCGGTCGGCGTCGGGCTGGTGACCCTGCCGCTCTCGGTGGTCTGGCTCTGGCGGACGGTCAGCATCCGCCTGGAGCGGCTGGAGCGCCGGGGCTGAGCAGCACCCCGCCCGGGCCCCGGCGGACGTGACGTCCACCGGGGGCGGGAGGGCGGCGGATCGTCAGCCGCGCGGCACGGCGTAGGTCCACCAGGCGCTCCAGGCGCCACCGGCGCTGCGGTCGCGGTAGACGTCCGCGTTGATGGCGGCGGAGCGCGAGGCGATGCTGAACGCGTCGCCCTTCTTGTTGACGATCTTCACCTTGCTGATGAAGTCGTTGGTGCCGCCGAGGGACATCCACGGCACCTGCGAGCCCTTCGGCGGGGTCCAGGTCGTCCAGACGTTGTGGTCGGTGCCGATCACGAAGATCTGCTTGGTGCCGTCGCTCAGGGTGACGTAGGTCTTGCCGTCGCCGTAGTCGCCGCCGCAGTAGAAGGTGCCACCACTGGCGCTGCAGGTCTGCGCCGCGGGCTGCAGCTTGCCCATGTCGCCGGCCAGGGCCGGGGAAGCCCCCAGGCCGACGACGGTGAGGGCGGCGAGGGCCACCGCGGCGGACTTGATCGTGCTCATCGGATACTCCCGGAGATGCCGGAGTGGTCAGGGGAAGCGTGGGCCCCGTTCGGCCCGCCGGACAGCCTCGGGCAGCCGTTGACGGAGCGTCAACGCCGTCCGGGCGCGGTGCCCTCGGCACGGTCGGCGGATGCCTCTAGGGGCATGGATCCGCGGAGATCTGAACCCTCCGGGGCTCCGGGCCCGAGGGAAAGGGAAACCCTGACGCGGGAACCCGGGGGCCTCAGTACCCGTCGCCGCCGTCGCCGTCGCCGCTGCTCACCTGGCGGCGCTGGGACTTCTGGTAGCGGCGCAGCGTGCGCCCGGCGCCGACGGTGGCGGCGGCCACGGCCCGGGTCCACCGGGGGCCGCCCCGGTCGGCCCACACCACGCAGACGCAGCCCCCGACGACGAGTGCCAGGACGGCGATCAGCAGCGCACCGATCATCTCGTCGGCCTCCGTTCACGGTTCTCGGTTCCGGTCGTGCCAGTGCCGGGGAGCGGCCCCGCCCGCGCAGCTTGGCAGGCCGCCCCGGTGCTTCGTACGGTACCCGGTACCGGCAACGGCGGTACGCGAACGTGGAGGCGGTACACGATGGGGCACCAGCTCGGCTACGACGACATCAAGGCGGCCACGGAACGGATCGCGGGCCGCGTCCGCCCCGTGGTGCTCGCGCCGGGCGGGGACGGCGGGCCGTGGCTGGCCCTGGAGTACCTCCAGCACACCGGTTCGTTCAAGGCGCGCGGGGCGCAGAACTTCCTCCGGGCCCACCGGGAGGCCGGCACCCTGCCGGACGCCGGGGTCACCATCGCCTCGGGCGGCAACGCCGGGCTGGCCTGCGCGTGGGCGGCGCGGCAGCAGGGCGTGCGGGCCACCGTGTTCCTGCCCGCCAATGCGCCCGGCGTGAAGGTCGCCCGGCTGCGCTCGTACGGGGCGGACGTCCGGCTGGTCGGCGCGGAGTACGCCGAGGCGCTGGCCGCCTGCGAGGAGTACGCCGCGACCGCCGGCGCGCTGGCGAGCCACGCGTACGACCACCCGCTGATCGCGGCGGGCGCGGGCACCCTGCTGGAGGAGGTCCACGAGCGGCTGCCCGGGCTGGACACGGTGCTGGTCGCGGTCGGCGGCGGCGGGCTGTTCGCGGGGGTGGCCGCGGCCGCCCGCGAGCACGGCGTGCGCGTGGTGGCGGTCGAGCCGGAGGGCTCGCGCGCGCTGCACGCCGCCCTCGCGGCGGGCGGACCGATGGACGTCACTGTCGACTCGGTGGCCGCCGACTCCCTCGGTGCCCGCCGCGCCACCGCCCTGGCCGTGGACGCGGCGCGGCACGAGGGCGTGCGCTCCGTCCTCGTCCCGGACGCCGCGATCGTCCGGGCCCGGCAGGGGCTCTGGGAGGACCGCCGGATCGCCGTCGAGCACGGCGCCGCCACCGCCCTCGCCGCCCTGCTCGCCGGGCGGGACGACGAGAGCGGCGAGCACGGCTACCGCCCGGCCGAGGGCGAGCGGGTCTGCGTCGTCCTGTGCGGCGCCAACACCGACCCGGCCACCCTCACCGCCGCCGCCCCGGCCGCCGCATGACCGGCGACCGCAACGGCACCACCACGCTGCTCCGCTCCCTCGACGCCCAGCGGCGCCACGTCCTCGGCATCCTCGACGGCCTGGACGACGAGGCCCTGCGGCGCCCCGTCCTGCCGTCCGGCTGGCACTGCCTCGGGCTGGTCCAGCACCTCGCGCTGGACGTCGAACGGTTCTGGTTCCGCGCGGTGGTCGCCGGCGACGAGGCGGTGATCCACCGCCTCGCGGACGAGGAGGACGCCTGGCGGGTGGGCTCCGACGTGCCCGCCGCCGACGTCCTCGACCGGTACCGCCACGAGACCGCGCTCGCCGACGCCGTGATCGCCGCCACCCCGGCCGACCGCGCCCTCGCCTGGTGGCCGCACGACCTGTTCGGCGAGCCGCACCTGCACAGCCTGCACGACGTGCTGCTGCACGTGATCACCGAGACCGCCTGCCACGCCGGCCACCTCGACGCCGCCCGTGAACTCCTCGACGGCCGCCGCTGGTTGGTGCTGCCCTGATCGATCGGCCCCCGTCAGCCCCCGATGCCCGTCAGCCCCCGTCAGCCCCCGCCGCCCGCCAGTCGGTCGCCGAGCACGGTCCGCCGGTAGAGCACCTGGCGGCCGTCACGGACCCGGGCGACCAGCGCGGCGGCGTGCAGCACCCGCAGGTGCTGGGAGACGGCGCTGGGCGTCACCCGCAGCCGGCGGGCGAGTTCGACGGTGGCCAGCGGCTCGTCCAGCATGGTGAGCAGCCGGGCCTTGGCCGCCCCGACCAGCGGCGCCAGCACGGCGAGCGCGTGCGCGGACGCCGGCCCGTCGACGGCGGGCGGCGGCCCGGGCCAGAGGGTCGCCACGCCGCGGCAGGGGTACGCGAGCGCGGGCGCGCCGTCCGGGCTGAGCGGCGGTGCCGGTTTGTGGGCGAACACGGACGGGACGAGCAGCAGGCCGCGTCCGGCGGCGGCGACGTGGTGGTGGCTGAGCATGTCGGTGATGTGCAGGACGCCGCGGTGCCAGCGCAGGAACGGGTGCATGTCGGCGAAGAGCAGGCGGGCCCCTCCGACCGCGAGCCGACGGGCGCGGTACGTCATGTCGGCCTCCAGCAGCAGCCGCATCCTCGGCCACTCCGGCCGCAGGGTGATCTCCCAGTACCGCTGCAGGAGTTCGCAGATCCGGTCGCGCAGCCTGCGCACCTCGGCATCGCCGCCGAGGGCGGCGCGCAGCGGCTCCGGCGGCGGGTCCGGCAGGTGGGTGTGCACCAGGTCGCGGCGGACCACCTCGGGCGCGGTGCGGCGGACGGCGGCCAGCTCCTCCTCGAAGGCGGGCGCGAAGACCGGCGGACGCGGGGTGAGGAAGTCCGGCACGGTCCGCCGCTCGGCGACCAGCGCGAGCAGCAACTCACCGTCGAACGAGTCGAGTTCGCCGATCGCCCGGAGCGCGGCGCGCCGCCACGGCAGGTGCAGGGCCGACAGGCCGGGCTCGCGCAGCACGCGCAGGCTGAGCACGGTCTCCTGCAGCGGCGAGAGGGCGAAGCGGGTGTCCGCGAGATCCTCGACGCCCAACTCGAAGGTGACGACCATGAAGCGCCACGCTACATCGGTTGTCGCCGGCCCCGCGCCGCGCCAACCTCCTCGCATGACCCGCCGACTCCTCCTGCTGCTCTCCCTCACCTGCGCCGTCGGGGTGGGCACCATCTACTTCGCCCAGGCGATCACTCCGCTGATCGCCGCCGGCCTGGGCGCGTCCAAGGGCGCCGCCGCCTCGGTGGTGACGGCCACTCAGATCGGTTACACCGCAGGGATATTCCTGCTGGTGCCGCTCGGCGACCGGCTCCCCGGCCGCCCGCTGCTGGTCACCCTGCTCGGGCTCACCGGCCTCGAACTGTTCGCGGCCGGCGCCGCACCGACACTGCCGGTGCTGGTCGCGGTGAGCTTCGCGATCGGTGTCACCACGGTCGCCGCCCAGGTGATATCGCCGATGGCGGCCGGGCTGGTGGCCGCGGACCGGCGCGGGGCGGTGCTGGGCACACTGCTGAGCGGCTCGACCGGCGGCATGCTGCTGGCCCGCACCTTCAGCGGCACGCTCGGCGAGTGGCTGGGCTGGCGCGCGCCGTACCTGGTGGCGGGGGCGCTGACGCTGCTGCTCGCGGCCGTGCTGACCCGCGCACTGCCGGCCGGCACCGCCGCCGCGCCGCCCGGGCGGGACGCGTACCGGGCGCTGCTGGCCGCGCCACTGCGGCTGCTGCGCACCGAACCGGAGCTGCGCCGCTCCGGTCTCTACCAGGCCACCGTCTTCGCCGGCTTCTCCGCCGTCTGGACCTGCCTGCCGCTGCTGCTCACCGGCCCGGCGTACGGGCTGGGCGCCTCCGCGGTGGGGCTGGTCGCACTGGTCGGCGCGGCGACGATGCTCTGCACCCCGTTCGCCGGACGCGCGGTGGACCGCCGGGGCGCCGACCCGGTGAACCTGGCCTCCCTGCTCGGCACCCTCGCCGCGACCGCCGTCCTGGTCGCCGGGGGCGGGGGCGGCGCGGTGGGCCTGGTCGTCCTGGTGGCCGGGACGCTGCTGCTGGACGTCGCGATGCAGTCCGGCATGGTCGCCAACAAGACCCGCGTCTACGACCTGAGCGACGAGTCCCGCAGCCGGCTCAACACCGCGTACATGACCTTCGGCTACCTCGGCGGCAGTGTCGGCTCCTGGCTCGGCCTGCGCGCCCACGCGCTGGCCGGCTGGCCGGGCGTCTGCGCGCTGGCCGCCCTCCTCGCCGGCCTCGCCCTCACCCGCCACCTCGCCGCGGCGCACCACCGGAGGGTCCGGGCGGCGCACGCGCAGCCCGCCGCGGCCACGGCCCCGTCGGCGGCCACGACGCCGGCCGTGGCGGCACCCGATCCGGAGCGCGCGGTTCTCCTGTCGGACCCGTCGGCATCCCGTTAAAGTCGCGCACATGACAAGCAAGTGAAGGAAGCGTCCGCCCCGGACCGGCGGCAACGACGCCCGGATCACGCTCCGCCGCCGCAGGAACGACCCGACCGCGGACGACCGCCTCCGGCGGTTCCACCGACAGCGGCCCGCGATAGCGTCTCCCCGGCACCACCGCCCCGTCCGCCCGCTCCCCCGACCGGAGGTCGCCCGTGGCCCGGCTCTACGTACGCAGCGGCATCAACCCCGACGACCCGGACGCGCCCGTGGTGGCGCTGCTCGTCGACCCGGACGGCCCGCCCGGGGAGCAGGCCGTCGCCAAACTGGGCTGGTACGGCTACGAGGGGGACGGCGCGTTCTTCCTGCTCCCCACCGACGGCTGGGCGGAGCACTCGCTCGACGGCGACCGGCTGACCGTCGCCGTGGCGGCGTACCCGTTCACGCTCCGGCAGATCGGCGCCGACCCGGACGCCTTCCCGGAACGCTCGCCCGCCGCGCCCGAGGCGGCGCTGGTGCTGCACGCGGACGCGGTGGTCGACCCGGGGCTGTACGCCCGGGCCGCCACCGCGACCGCCGTGTTCAGCGCCGGCCCGGGGCTCGCGCTGGACGACGTGCTGGCGGGCGACGACGCGTGGCCGGTCGTCCTCGCCCCGCCGCCCGCCGAGGTGTGACGGGGTGCCGCGCACAGGTGCGGTGGCCGGTCACGGACGTTCCGCCACCGGCCGCGGCCGCTACGGGGCCGGTCACGCCCCGCTGTGCCGGAGCATGTCCTCCCGCTCCACGACCTTGACCCGCTCGCGCCCCTCCGCCGCGCCCAGGGCGCGCTCGGCGGCGTCCAGCTCGTGCCAGCCCTGCCAGGTGGTGTAGCGGACGCCGCGCTCCCGCAGGTACCCGACGACCGCCTCCGGCTCGGGTTCGACGGCGCCGGGCAGGCGCCCCTCGGTGTGGTCGGCGAGCAGGCAGGCGACGGTCTCGTTGGCGTCGCCCTTGGTGTGGCCGATGAGGCCGACCGGACCGCGCTTGATCCAGCCGGTCACGTACACGGCGTCCTGGTGCGAGCCGTCGGCGGCGAGCACCCGGCCGGCCGCGTTCGGGACGGTGCCGGAGACCGGGTCGAACGGCAGCTTGGGCAGCTCGTCGGAGTAGTAGCCGATCGCCCGGTAGACGGACTGCACGTCCCAGTCGGTGAACTTTCCGGTGCCGCGCACATTGCCGGTGCCGTCGAGTTCGGTGCGCTCGGTGCGCAGCCCGACCACCTGGCCGTCCTCGCCCAGCACCTCCACCGGGGACTCGAAGAAGTGCAGGTAGAGCCGGTGCGGGCGGTCGCCGACGTCGCGGATGGCCCAGTTCTCGATGGTCGAGGCGACCATGTCGACGTGCTTGGCGCCGCGCCGCTCGGCGATCGAGCCGTCGTCGTAGTCGATGTCCTCGGGGTTGACGATGACCTCGATGTTCGGCGAGTGGTCGAGCTCGCGCAGCTCCATCGGGCTGAACTTGGCCTGGGCCGGGCCACGGCGGCCGAAGACGTGCACCTCCAGGGCCCGGTTGCGCTTCAGGCCCTCGTGGACGTTCGGCGGGATCTCGGTGGGCAGCAGCTCGTCGGCGGTCTTGGCGAGGATGCGGGCGACGTCCAGGGCGACGTTGCCGGCGCCGAGCACGGCGACCTTCTCGGCCTCCAGCGGCCAGGTGCGCGGCACGTCCGGGTGGCCGTCGTACCAGGAGACGAAGTCGGCGGCGCCGTAGGAGCCGTCGAGCCCGACACCGGGGATGTCGAGCGCGCGGTCGGCCATCGCGCCGGTGGAGAAGACCACGGCGTCGTAGAAGCGGTGCAGGTCGTCCAGCGTGACGTCGGAGGGGTAGTCGACGTTGCCGAACAAACGTATCTGCGGCTTGTCCAGCACCTGGTTCAGCGCGGTGATGATCCCCTTGATCCGCGGGTGGTCGGGCGCCACGCCGTACCGGATCAGTCCGAACGGCGCGGGCATCCGCTCGAAGAGGTCGATGGAGACCCCGGGCTGCTGGGCGGCGTCGGACTTCAGCAGGGCATCGGCGGCGTAGATGCCGGCGGGGCCGGCGCCGACGATCGCGACGCGGATCGGGCGGGTCATGACGGGGCGATCCTCCGAACGTAAACGAACGAAAAAGAGCGGAACGGTGCCGGAACGGACCGGAACGAGCCGCAACGGAACGGAACGGGACGGAGCCCGGTCCGGTCGGGGCGGACGGGCGAGGGTGACCCACTCCCACCCAACCCGGTCGGACCTTGCCACTGTAGGCGGTGTCGATCTATGACCCCATAGGGCGGACCTATGGCCGATCCGGGAACAATGCCCGCGCACGCCCCGCGAGCAGCCGACGAGCGCCCGGCGAGCGCCCGACGAGCTTCGGACGCGTGCCCGGCGGCCGACCGGCGCCCCGCGCGCACAAGGTCCAAAAACCGACGCGGCACGGCCCTCCGGGTGCTCTAGCGTTGCCCTCGCACCACGACATGAGGTCTAGACCATAGAGTGGGGAATCATGAATTCGCGTGTGTGGAAGGTCCGTTGGACCGGCGCTCTGGCGGCAGCCGCGGCGCTCCTGCTGACCGGGGCCGGTGCCGGGGCAGCCGCCGCCGACCCGGCACCGGGAGCCTCCGGCAGCATCACCGGCAGCAGCGTCACCGGCACCGCCGTCGGCTGGCGGGCGCTCGGCCTGGCCGTCAGCCCGGAAGGGACGAAGGCGTACGTCGTGGCCGCCGACCGGTCGGGCAGCCGGACCCCGGTCGTGCTGCGGACGGTGGACCTGCGCAGCGGCGCGGTCGTCGCCGAGCTGCCGCTGGCCGAGGACGGCGCCGCCGGGAAGCCCGTGGTGAGCCAGGACGGCCGGCGGCTCTACGTGGTCGTCGCGGACCGGCTGGTGACGGTGGACACGGCCGCCGGCACCGTGCTCTCCCGCACCCCGGCCCCCGACCAGGCGCGGCCGGACGGCTGGGCCGCGGGCGCGCTCACCGGGCTGGCGGTGAGCGCGGACGGCTCGAAGGTCTACACCGGCCAGAACGGCCCGGCCGGCGACGGACAGGGCGTGCGGCCCGGCCGGGTCCTGGTGTTCGACACCGGCCGGGGCGCGTTCGCCGGCGCGCTGCCGCTGCGCGGCTACGGCGTGAACGGGCTGACGCTGCAGGCCGGCGGCGCCGCGGCGTACGTCGCCACCGACCTGGGCGTCGAGCACCTCGACACCACCACCCCGGTGCCGACCGCCCTGCGCACCGTCGACCGGCTCGGCGCCGCCACCGAGCTGGCCGCCTCGCCGGACGGCCTGCGACTGTACGCGCTGGGCGCGCAGGCCTCGGCCGGCACCGGGTACGCCGTGAACACCGTCACCGATGTCGCGCGGCCGGTCTTCACCTTCGCCAACGCGCCGGTCGACCTCCACTACGTGGCGGTGAGCCCGGACGGCGGGCGGCTCTACCTGCTCAAGGACAGCTGGACGCCGCAGGCCGCCGTGCTCGCCTACGACACCGCGACCGACGCCAATCTGCCGGGCGAGACGCTCACCGGCTTCGGCCTGGACGGCGTCTCGGCGGCGGCGGTCGCCCCGGGCGGGCACGCGCTGCTGCTCGCCGGGATCCGCGGCGACGGCTCGTACCTGAGGACCGTCGCGCTCTGAGTCCGCCGCGACGTGCTCCCCCTCGGGGCCGAGGGGGAGCACGTCGCCGGTGCCGGCCTCGCCTCAGGACCCGGCGCCCGCCCCGCCGCCCGCCCCGGAGCCGAGCGCCGCGCAGGCGGCCGCCTGCGACAGCCCGCCGAACACGTCGTCGGCGTCCCGGTAGCCGTACTGGCCGGCGGCGACGACGGCCTGCCGCCCGCCGTCCTCGGTGCCGAGCAGGTACGAGATGTTGCGGTAGATCGAGCCGGCGTGGCCCCAGGCCACTCCACAGCCCAGGTCGACGCTGCCCACGCCGAGGCCGTAGCGGTAGCCGGGCGATTCGGTGTCGACGGTGGTCTTCATCGCGGCCAGCTCGGCCGGGCGCAGCAGCCGCCCGCCGAACAGCGCGGCGTGGAAGCGGGCGAGGTCGGCGGCGCTGGAGATGCCCGCCCCGGCGGCGCCGCCCGCGGAGGGGTTGATCAGCGTGGTGTCGACCGGGCCGCCGGGCAGCTTGGTGTAGAGGTGCGCGTGCGAGCCGGTGATCAGCGGCGAAGTGGTCGGCATCGAGGTCTGGCGCAGGCCGAGCGGCCGGATGATGCGCCGCTCCACCTCCTGGTTCCAGTCGTTCCCGGTGACCTTCCGGATGATCATGCCGGCGAGCAGGTAGTTGGTGTTGGAGTAGTGCCAGGACGCGCCGGGCGCGAAGTACGGCGGGTGGGACACGGCGCCGGCGACGATCTCCTCCGCCGTCCAGGTGCGCCAGCGGCCGGTGGCGACCCACGCCTCGACGCCTTCCGCCGTCCGGGGCACGAACCGCTGGTCGTCGGTGTAGTTGTACAGCCCGCTGGTGTGGTTGAGCAGCTGGCGCACGGTGATCCGCTCGCCGCCCGGCACCACCCCGGGCAGGTGGGCGGACACCGGGTCGTCGAGCCGGATCCGGCCCTCGCCGACCAGCTGGAGCACCACGGTGGCGGTGAACGTCTTGGTCAGGCTGCCGATCCGGAACCGGCCGTCCGGGTCGACCGGGCGCCGGTCGTCCAGGTCGGCGACCCCGGAGGTGCCCCGCCACACCGTCCGGCCGTGGTCCACCACCCGGGCCAGGCCCCAGGTCGCCTCCCCGCCGTTCACCACGGCGCTCAACTCGTCCTGGACCGCGGCAAAGGCCGGACCCACCGGCTTCGCGGCGTCCGGCGCCGCCACGGTGACCACCGAGCCGGAAGCCCCCGCGGCGCCGGCGGCCGGCGCCAGTGTGCCGACCAGCACCGCCCCCAGCACGCTCGCCGCCACCAGCCGTACCGTCCGTCCGGTACGCCCCGTCGCTGCCGTCATCACGCACTCCCCATCCGCCCCGGGCCGAAGTCCCCCTCGCCCACCGGGCCTTGCGCTCGTCCCGCCCGCCGGCCTCTCCGGCGGACGACTACGAACGTAGGCCGGGCGGCGCGGACGAACCAGGTGGCAATCCCACCTCTCCGCAGGGGGGTTGTCCCCACCCCGGCCGACGCCGCGTCACATCGGCGGGCTGTCGGGGCGCTTGCCTGTTCAGGCAGCGGCGACTGCCTGAACAGGATCCTCCGTATCCCGTTCGGACGGACGGCGGGCCCCTCCACCTCGCCCCCTCCCCCGGGTTCCGGCGCAGGTCAGGGCAGGTCGTCCAGCCTCCGGCGAAGCGCCGCCCGGAGGCGGCGGGACGAGGGTTGACACCGGAAGTTGGTCTAGTCCACCTTAGGGGAGCACCGCTTGACGAGGCCGGAACAGGCAGCGGCACTCCTTGTCGGACGGGATACCCACCCCCTCACCCCCTTCCCTTCGGGAACCGGCCCCCGGCCCCGCCATGCCCCGCGGCCCCTCCCTCCGCCCGGCGCACAGCGAGCGGCCACCGACCGAACCCGACGTTCCGACGTTCCGACGTTCCGACCGACCCTGGAGTGACGTGATGCCGAAGCCCGATGGCTTCGCCGAGGCCCACCGGCACCGGCCCGTCCGGAACAGCCGGCCGGAGCGCCGATGATGCCCGACTACGGACGCCTGCGCACCGCCCTCGCCGCCGCCGAGGACGACCGGATCATCTTCGACCTCGACGGCATCGAGGCCCAGTACGACGCCCTGCTGAGCGAACTGCCCGGCATCGACGTCCGGTTCGCGATGAAGGCCTGCCCCGTCGACGAGGTGCTCGCCTGCCTGGCCGCCCGGGGCGCGGGCTTCGACGCGGCCGGACCGCAGGAGATCGCCCAGGCGCTGCGCACCGGTGTCCCGGTCGAGCGGATCCACTACGGCAACACCGTCAAGTCCGACCGCCAGATCGCCGAGGCCTACGCGCTCGGTGTGCGCGACTACGCCACCGACAGCCTGGCCGACGTCGCCGCGCTCGCCGAACACGCCCCCGGCGCCCGGGTGTTCTGCCGGCTCGCCACCACCGGCGAGGGCGCCTTGTGGGGACTGAGCCGCAAGTTCGGCTGCTCCCCCGAGGACGCCGTCCGGGTGCTGACCGCGGCCCGGGACGCCGGACTGACCCCGGCCGGACTGTCGGTGCACGTCGGCTCGCAGCAACTCACCTCCGAGGCCTGGCAACAGGCACTGGACACGCTCGCTGCAGTGATCGAGGAGGCCAATCGGCGCGGCATCCTGCTCGACCACGTCAACCTCGGCGGCGGCCTGCCCGCGCTCGGCGCCCTGGACCGGTACGGGATTGCGCTGCACCCCCCGCTCGACAAGATGTTCACGGTGCTCCGCGAGGGCATGCAGCGGCTGCGCGAAGCCTCCGCCGGACCACTGGAGTTCCTGCTGGAGCCGGGCCGCCATCTGGTCGCCGACCACGGTGCGATCCGGGCCCACGTCACACGCCTGACGGAGCGTCGACAACTGGGCGGGGAAAGGTCGTTCTGGCTCTTCCTGAGCTGCGGAAAGTTCAACGGCCTGTACGAGATGGACGAGCTGCGCTACCGGCTGGAGTTCCCCACCCACACCGGAGCCCCGACCGTGCCCGCCGTGATCGCCGGCCCCACCTGCGACAGCGACGACGCCTTCGCCGACGAGGGCGCCGGCACGCCCGTCCCCCGGGACGCCGCCTCGGGCGACCCGGTGTGGATCCTCTCCTGCGGCGCCTACGCCACCGCCTACACCACGCGGGGGTTCAACGGATTCCCACCGCTCCCCCACAGCTGCGTCCGGACGGCCCGCCCGGCCGATCCGATCGGCCCCGGGGGCGAGCGGTAGTCACGCGGGCGGCGCCGTCCGCTCCCCCGAAAACCCGTCGCCCGCGCGCCGTCGCACGGCATACGCTCGCCGGATGACCACGCGCACCTTCCGCATCACCGTCCGCGGCGTCTTCGACGGCCTCACCCCCGAGCAGCACGCCGAACTGCAGTCCCGCGCCGCCGACCACGACGTCCTCTTTGCCGCCTTCACCCCCGAGGGCCACCTCGCCTACGACCTCAACGCCCGCGCTGTCTTCACCTTCCGCTACCAGGACACCGGCGAGGCCGAGGAGGACATCCTCGACGCCACCGAACGCGCCGAGCGCTCCGCCCGCGCCTGGCTCGACGAACGCGGCTACGGCTACAAGAACCTCCGTTCCCAGGCCGAGGACCTCTCCCAGGCCCCGCTCGGCAAGCGCCGGCGCCGCGCCGCCCGCGAAGCCTGAAGGGCCCGGGGGGCCTGAGGAGCCCGGCCCCGGTCCCGCCGCCCCGCCGCCCCGCCGCCCCGGAGAAACGGGCTGCGCCACCCCGCCGGCCCCGGCAGACTGCGGGCGTGACCCAGCCGACCCCCCTCGCCACCGAGCTGCTCGGCCACCCGCCGGGCACCCGCCTGCTGCTGCTCAACTGCGACGACTTCGGCCTCAACGAGGACGTCAACCTCGCCGTGATCGAGGCGATCGACCACGGCGTCGCCGCCTCCTGCAGCCTGATGACCGGCTGCCCGGGATCCGCGCACGCACTGCGCCTGCTGCGCGAGCGGCCCGGGCTGCCGTTCGGGATCCACCTCACCCTGGTGTGCGACACCGACGAGCCCGGGTTCCGCTGGGGCCCGCTCGCGCCGGCCGCCGACGTCCCCTCGCTGCTCGACCCCGCCGGACGGCTGTTCCCCGCCACCCCCGAGGGCCGGGCCCGGCTGCTCGCCCGGGCCGAGGCGGACGAGGTGGAACGGGAGTTCCGCGCCCAGATCGAGGCCGCCACCGGCCGGGGACTGCACCCGACCCACCTCGACTTCCACTGCCTGGCCGACGCCGGCCGCCCCGACCTCCTCGGTCTCGCCCTATCGCTCGGCGCCGAGTACGGCCTGGCCGTGCGGATCTGGCTCGCCCCCGCCCTGGAGCGGCTGCGCGCCCACGGGCTGCCGGTGGTCGACCACCCCTTCCTGGACAGCTTCGCCGTCCCGCTCGACGACCGGTCCACCCACTACGCCCGGTTGCTCGCCGCGCTCCCGCCGGGCCTGACCGAATGGGCCGTCCACCCCGGCCTCGGCACGCCGGTCACCCGTCCGGGCGACGGCGGCTGGCGGGTGCGCCGCGCCGACCACGCCTTCCTGGTCGCCCCGCGCACCCGCGAACTGTTCGCCGAGCACGGCATCACGGTGACCGACTACCGCCCGCTGCAGGCCCATTGGCGTCGGCACCCCGCCCAGGGCGCCGCCCCGGTCGTGTCCGAATCGTTCAAGACCGCCGCCCCCGCCCCGCCTACGGTCGAGCCATGACCCGCACCACACGCCTCACGGCCACCATGCTCGACGACGCCGCCCGCTTCCTCTGGACCTCCGGGCGCGTCCTCGAACAACGCCGCTTCGCCCACCTGTTCGGCACCGTGCCCGATCCCGCCGGTGTCCTCGCCGCCCTGGTCGCCCACCGCTGCGCCGACGGCGGCTTCGCCTTCGGCATCGAACCGGACGTCCGCGGACCCGCCCCCCAGCCCATCGCCGCCCCCACCGCACTGCTCGCCATGGAGGAGGCCGGGGCCCTGGACGAGGCCCGCGCCTGGCCCGTCTGCGACTGGCTGGCCCAGGTCGCCGCACCCGACGGGGGCGTGCCCGTCGTCCTGCCGAGCCTGCGCCCCTACCCGCGACCGCCGTTCCTGCCGGTGCCCGAGGACGGTGCGAAGCCGGTCGGCGCACTGCTCGCCACCGGGCAGATCGTCGCCCCGCTGCTGCGCCAGGGCATCGAGCACCCGTGGCTCACCGCCGCCACCGCGTTCTGCCGCACCGCCGTCGAGGAGCTCGGCGAGACCCACCCGTACGAGGTCGGCGCCGCGCTGCGCTTCCTCGACGCGCTGCACTCGCTCGGCTCCGCCCCGGACACCGCCTGGGCCCGGAGCGCGGCCGCCCGGCTGGGCGCACTCGTCCGCGAGCAGCGGATCGTGCTGCTCGACCCGGCCAGGCCCGAGGAGGCGCGCACCGCCCCGGGCTACGCGCCGGGCGAGCACCCCCTGCCGCACGACTACGCCCGCACACCCGACAGCCTGGCCCGCGACTGGTTCACCGACGAGGAGCTGGCCCGCAGCCTCGACCACCTCGTCGCCGCCCAGCAGCCGGACGGCGGCTGGCCGATCAACTGGGCCCACTGGTCGGCGACCACCGAGTCCGAGGCCCGCCCCGGCGTGACCGTGCAGGCGCTGATCACCCTCCGCTCCTACGACGACGCGTCGAGAGCCTGACCCGAGGCCCCCGGCCGGGCCGTCCGGCCCAACAGCACCGTCGGCGGCACCCCCGCCCACCGGCGCACCTCCCTCGTGAGGTGCGCCTGGTCGGCGTACCCGGCCCGCACCGCCAACTCCGCCAGCCCGGCCCCCGCGCGGCCCGCCTCCTCGCCCCGCGAACCGCCCCGCGATCCACTCTGCGGACCGCCCTGCGGACCACCCTGCGGACCATCCTGTGCCCCGCTCTCGGACCCGGCCTCCGAGCGTGCCCAGGTCAGCGCCCGCTGGAAGCGCAGCACGGCGTGCAGGGTCTTCGGCCCGTAGCCCACCGCGTCGGTCACCCGACGGCGCAACTGCCGCTCCGAGAGCCCCAGTTCCGCTGCCAGCGCCGGCAGTCGCGCCCCCTGCGCGCGCCCCAGGGCGGCCACCGCCCGCTCGACCACCGGGTCCGGCGCCCACCCCGGCACCAGCGCGGCCGCGAAGCCGTCCAGCTCCGCCGCGACCTCCCGCGGCCCGCGCGCCCGGGCCAGCCGCTCCCCGAGCCGCTCCGCCACCGCCGCGCCGGCCACCTCGGCAAACGGCACCTGGCGGTCGCGCAGCTCCCGCACCGGTACGGCGCCCAGCAGCAGGCTCGCCGCACCGGGCCGGAAGCGCACCCCGGCCAGCTCCGCACCGCCCCGCACCGGGGCGCTGCGGGGCGCATGGTCCGGGCCCGCCACTTCCAGCCTCCCGTCCGACCACACCAGGTCCACGCACCCGTCCGGCACGATGAGCTGACCGTACGACGGCCCACCGGCGTTGCTCCGCGTCCACAGACAGTCCACCTGCCGCCGGGGCGCGAGCGCCGGCCGCCACTGCTCGTACGAGGAGAAGGTCACCACTCCGCTCCTTCCCGAAGCCCGCACGGCACGACGGGCCGAACGGGGCGCGCACCGGCGCGAAGCCACTGGTCTGTACCACCTGGGCATGCCGTCCGGCGTACGCCGTGGTTCGCACGGAAGGTCGGCACACGGCCTCCTTGGCAGGCATCCACCAACATGTCATTGTCAATCATCACGTCAGATCCTTTACTCCCAAGGGGAGTTGTGGCGATCGACGCTAGATGCCGAGTCGCCATGCGCTCCCGCGGAACCCGGGTCAGCACCCTTTCCACCTCCGGTCATCCCTGCCCCCACACCCCCACCCAGCCGACCGACCATCAGCGGAGAACCCCATGCCGGACCTCGATCTCAACCTGCTCGTCGCCCTGGACGCCCTGCTGGAGGAGGGCAGCGTGACGGGTGCCGCCGAACGCCTGCACACCTCGGCCCCGGCGATGAGCCGCACGCTCGGGCGGCTGCGCCGGGTGCTCGGCGATCCGCTCCTGGTCCGGGCCGGCCGCGGGCTGGTGCCGACGCCGCGCGCGGTGGAACTGCGCTCCGAGGTCCGCGCCCTGGTCAGCCGGGGCCAGGCACTGCTGATACCGCCCGCCGCCGGCGAACCCGCCGGGCTCAACCGGCGCTTCACCCTGCAGACCGGCGACGTCCTGCTGACCACCATCGGCGCGGCCCTGCTGGCGACCGTCCGCGCCCAGGCGCCCGCCGTGACACTGCGCTTCCTCGGGGACGACCTGGAGGGCACCAGCGCGATGCGCGACGGCGTGATCGACCTGGAGGTCGGCGTCACCGACCACCTCGACCCCGAGACCCGCACCGAACCCCTCACCACCACCCACCTGGTGGGCATCGCCCGCACCGGACACCCGCTGACCGACGGCGCGCCCCCGACCGCCGAGGAGTTCGCCGCCGCCGACCACGTCACGGTCTCCCGGCACGGCCGCGGCACCGGCCAGCTCGACCAGCGCCTCGCCCAACTCGGCCTCTCCCGACGTGTGGTGGCCAGCGTACCGAGCTACCCGGCGGCGCTGTTCCTGCTCCGCGACTCCGAGCTCGTCGGCCTCGCCCCGGCCCGCCTCGGCACCCCGGCCGCCGAGGCCCTCGGCCTGACCACCTTCCCCCTGCCGGTCGACCTCCCCGAGGTGGTGCTCAGCATGGCCTGGCACCCGCGCAACGACCAGGACGCCGGCCACCGCTGGCTGCGCGACCTGGTCCGCGGCGTCGTCGCCTCCCACACCGGCCCGCCCCGACCGCTCGCGCCCCTCCCGGTGCCCGCCCTGACCGCCCGCTGAGAAAGTGTTGGGTAATCGGGTGATCACTCGTTCTTGAGGTCGTCGGCGAGGCGGCGGGCTGCTTCGGTCTCGATGGGGCCGCGTGGTTCGA